>NZ_JBHWOO010000288.1:0-9405 GCF_043424415.1 Luteococcus sp.
AGACTCGCACACTCGTGACCGGGGACACCGTTCAGAGGGACGGTGGGGTGTCAGGTGGAACCAGATCGTCTCGACGGCCAGCAATTCACGACACAACGAGGGGTTTCGATCCGATGTCGGATCACAACGCCCTCACTGTGCGGTCTTCGGGTCAGCGCCGGGGCGTTGCCCCCTCCAGCGCCGCGGTGCCGTCGAGCGTCGAGACCTCGGGCTCGTGGTGGAGCGTCGGGTCGACGGCCAGGTAGGCCTTGGTCTCGCGGGCGATGAGGCCCGAGCAGATGAGCAGGCCCAGCAGGTTGGGCAGGGCCATCAGGCCGTTGGCGATGTCGGAGAAGGCCCAGACCGTCGACAGCTCGGTGGTGGCGCCGACGAAGACGATCGCCGAGAAGAAGAGCCGGTAGGGGAGCACTCCCTTCACGCCGACGAGCCGTTCGACATTGCGCTCGCCGTAGTAGGCCCAGCCGAGCACGGTGGAGTAGGCGAAGAAGACCAGCGACAGCGCCACCACCATGCCGCCCCAGGTGCCGGGCAGGCCGTGGCTGAAGCCCTTCGCGGTCAGCGCGGCGCCGGTCTGGCCGGAGGTCCACACGCCGGTGGTGAGGATCACCAGGCCGGTCATGGAGACCACGATCATGGTGTCGATGAAGGTCTGGGTCATCGAGACCAGGCCCTGGCGCACCGGGTGGCGGGTGCGGGCGGCGGCAGCGACGATCGCCGCCGAACCCATGCCCGACTCGTTGGAGAAGATGCCGCGCGCGATGCCGAACTGGATGGCCTGGGCCATGGCGGCTCCGGCGAAGCCACCGACGGCGGCGGTGCCGGTGAAGGCGTCGGTGAAGACCATCTGCAGCGCCGGCCAGATGCCGCGCCAGTTGATGGCGAGCACGACGAAGCCGGCCACCACGTAGAAGACGATCATCAGCGGCACGAAGCCCGCGGTCACCTTGGAGATCGACTTGATGCCGCCGAGCAGCACCAGGGCGGTCAGGACCGCCAGCACGATGCCAACCAGCACGGGGCTGATGCCCAAGGTGTCCTCGAGGGCGGAGGCCACCGAGTTGGACTGGGTCATGTTCCCGATGCCGAAGGAGGCGATCACGGCGGCAATGGCAAAGAAGAGGGCCAGGAACTTGCCGAAGCCGCCGGGGATGGCCCGCTGCAGGTAGTACTGCGGGCCGCCAGAGACCTCACCCTTGGCGTCGGTGGTGCGGAAGCGCACGGCCATGAAGGCCTCGGAATACTTGGCTGCCATGCCGAACAGGGCCGAGAGCCACATCCAGAACAGGGCACCGGGGCCGCCGAGGTTGATGGCGGTGGCGACGCCGGCGATGTTGCCGACGCCCACGGTGGCGGCCAGCGCGGTGGCCAGGGCCTGGTAGTGGGAGACGTCGCCCTCGTGCGAGTCGCCGTCGCTGCGGCGCACCAGGGCCAGTGAGAGGGCGGGGCCGAGCTTGGTGATCTGGAGGAATCCAAGGCGGATGGTCAGCCAGATGCCGGTGCCGAGCAACAGGGGGATCAGCAGGAAGGGGCCCCAGATGATCCCGCCCACGCTGGCGAGAAGGTCGTCGAGCATGAAGTCTCCTGTGGTGGGGTTGGACTGTTGCCCGACAGCAAATCGTGAAAAATGTCACAAATCAAGGGTCAGTTCTGGTGGCTTGACCACCCGCACGTGCCCCGCCCCGACGATCAGGGGGCTCCCAGCCAGTAGGCCAGTCCGATCATGGCGGGTGCCGTCGCCAGCACCAGCAGCACGGGTGCCTCCTCTGGCCTTGGGAGAGTCACCGTCGACTCCGCTGACCAGGGACCCTCGTGGCTCAGATTCTGCCCCATCCCCCCGTATGCCAGCTCCCAAGCGTGTCCCGGACGTGAACCGTCCGGGACACGCACGAGCCAGGGTCAGCGCTTCAGCTGTTCGGCCAGCTCCTGGAAGCGCGGTGCCGGGTTGCCGAAGCGGTGCAGCGTCATCGCGATGGCCTGCTCCCGCAGCCAGTTGCGCAGCTCAACCCGACCCGAACCGGTCACCGGGTCGTCCAGCAGGGCAATGTCCGGGCGCTCGCCCAGACCCTGGCGGAAGGATTCGGGCGTGGTGCCCACCAGCCGGATGCGCGCCGCACCCTTCGGTCCGGCGACGGCGTTCACCGTCTGGCGCAGGAAGGTCTCGTCGTCGACGACCTCGGCCCGCAGGCCCAGCTCACCCTTGGCGAAGTCCACCAGTTCGTGCACCCCGGCCACGCAGTGCGGGTGGATGCTCAGGCGCAGCTCGGCGTGCGCGGTCTGCGCGGCCAGCAGCAGGCGCGCCACCTCCACGGCCCGGGCGTCGGTGCTGGCCCGCAGGACCACCTCGGCGGGGCGGTAGCGGAAGATGTTGGCCTCCGAGGCCAGCCCGGTCACGTCACGCGCCATGGCGAACTCCGCATTCCAGGCCCGCACGTCGTCGGCCGCGGCCTGGTCGAGCCAGTCGCGCTCGGCCTGCTCGAAGCCGGTGGCCTCCAGCAGGCGCGCCAGGTCCTCGCCCGCGGCCGGGGCGCCGGGAATCCGGGTGGCCGGCCCGCTGGCGGTGGCATCGTCCCAACGACCCATCAGCATCAGGTAGTTGGGGCCGCCCGCCTTCGAACCCAGGCCCACTGAGCTCTTCTTCCAGCCGCCGAAGGGCTGGCGCTGCACGATGGCGCCGGTGATGCCACGGTTGATGTAGGCATTGCCCACCTGCACCGCATCAAGCCAGCGGCGCACCTCGTCGACGTCGAGGCTGTGGATGCCGCCGGTCAGGCCGAAGTCGGTGCCATTCTGCAACTCGATGGCCTCGTCGAGGTCGCGGGCCTTCATCAGGCCCAGCACCGGTCCGAAGACCTCGGTGGTGTGGAAGAAGGATCCCGGACGCACCCCGTCCTTGATGCCCGGTGACCACAGGCGACCCGAGTCGTCGAGCTGGCGCGGTTCCAGCAGCCAGCTCTCGCCCGGCTCCAGCGTGGTGAGGGCGCGACGCAGCTTGTCACTGGGCAGCTCGGTGAGCGGACCCACCAGCGCCGAAAGGTTCGTCGGCCAGTCCACCACCAGCGAGCTGGCGGCATCGACCAGCTGACGACGCAGCCGCTCGGAGTCGTAGGCGCTGCCGAGCAAAATGCCCAGCGAGGCCGCCGAGCACTTCTGCCCGGCATGACCGAAGGCGCTGGCCACCAGGTCCGCCACCGCCAGGTCGCGGTCGGCCGAGGGGGTGACGATGATGCCGTTCTTGCCCGAGGTCTCGGCATTGATCCGCAGCTCCGGACGCCACGAGGCGAACATTGCGGCGGTCTCCGAGGCACCGGTGAGGATGATGCGGTCCACGCCCTCGTGCGAGACCAGGCGGCGGCCCACCTCGCCCTCGTCGGGCGCGATGCCGTGCAGCAGGTCGCGCGGCACGCCGGCCTGCCACAGCGCCTCCAGCACCGCCATCGAGCAGTGCGGGGTGGGCTTGGACGGCTTGTGGATCACGCCGGCACCGGCCGCCAGCGCCGCGAAGGTGGAGCCGGCGGGGATGGCGATCGGGAAGTTCCACGGCGGGGTCACCAGCACGCACCGGTCAGGCACGAAGCTGGCATTGGCCACCCCGTCCAGCTCCAGCGCCCGGTGGGCGTAGTAGCGGGCGAAGTCGATCGCCTCCGAGATCTCGGTGTCGGACTGCTGCACCGACTTGCCCACCTCGGCGGCAGCGATCGTGACCAGCTCGCCACGGCGCGAGGCCAGGATGTCGGCGGTGCGGTACAGGATCTGGGCCCGCTCGGCAGCCGGGCGTGCGGCCCACTGCTGCGCGGCACGCCGGGTGGTCCCGACGACCTGGTCCACCGCGTCGAGGGTCAGCTCCTGCGGCGTGGGCAGCCCTGCCGGCCAGGCCTCGTCGGTGGAGCGCTCGATGGCCTCGCGCGCCCAGCGCTGGTTGGCCAGCAGGGCCGGGTTGGTGTCGGGCTCATTGTCGAAGGGTGCCAGCTCGCTGTCGGTAGCCTCCGCCGGCACCTCGGTGCTGCGGTCCTGGCGGTGCTTGGGCAGGGGAGCGGTGTGGCCGTCGCGCTCCAGAGCCTCGCCCAGGACGTGCACGGAGCGACGGAAGCGTCGCTCCTCGCGGCGGAAGACCTCGTTGTCGGGGGCGATGGTGAAGATGCCCGACATGAAGTTCTCGTGGGCGGAGTTCTCCTCCAGGCGACGCACCAGGTAGGCGATGGCGACATCGAACTCCTCCGGCCGCACCGCGGGCACGTAGAGCAGGGGACGGCCGATGTCGCCGCTGGCCGCCTCGGCCTGCTCGGTGGCCATGCCCTGCAGCATCTCGAACTCCATGCGGTCCGAGACACCGCGGCGCTCGCCCAGCAGGTGGGCGAAGGCGATGTCGAACAGGTTGTGGCCGGCCACACCGATACGCAGGCCCTTCATGTTCTCGGGCTGCAGCAGCCAGTGCAGCACCAGCTTGTAGTTGGCATCGGTGGCCTGCTTGGAGTCGCAGGTGGCCACCGGCCAGCCGGCGACCTCGGCGTGCACGCGCTCCATGGCCAGGTTGGCGCCCTTGACCAGGCGGACCTTGACGCCGGCGCCGCCCTCCTCGACGCGCTGGGCGCCGAAGGCGGCGAGTTCCTGCATCGCACCAAGCGCGTCGGGCAGGTAGGCCTGCAGCACGATGCCGGCCTCCAGCTCCTTGGTCTCTGGCAGGGTGAGCAGCCGCTTGAAGACCTCGATGGTCAGCCGCAGGTCGCGGTACTCCTCCATGTCGAGGTTGATGAACTTGGTGCCGCGCGGGGCGCGGGCGGCCTCGAGGTAGAGCGGGGCCAGGCGGGCGACGACCTGTTCGACCGTCTCCTCGAAGCCCCACATGCTCAGCTGCGAGGTGATCGAAGAGACCTTGATCGAGGCGTAATCCACGTCGGGGCGTCGCAACAGGCGCACCGTCTCGGCCAGGTGGTGGTCGGCCTCGGCCTGGCCGAGCACCGCCTCGCCCAGCAGGTTGATGTTGAGGCGGTTGCCGTCGACGGTCAGGTGCTCGACGGCCTTGCCGAACTGCTGGTCACGGGCGTCGACCACCATGTGGCCGACCATCTGGCGGATGCGGGCGCGGGCGGCCGGCACCACGACCTGCGGCAGGCCGCGGGAGAACAGGGCACCCGCGGTGATCTGCGCGCGGTCCAGCAGCGACAGGGTCTTCGGTGTCAGGGAACCGAGCTGGTGCAGGGTGCGGCCGGCGGCCTTGAGGTCCTCGGTGCGCACGACCCGGTCGACGAAGCCGACAGTGAAGTCGAGGCCGGTCGGGTCGGAGAGCACCGCCGAGAGCCGCTCGGCGGCCGGGTCGGGACGATGGGCTGCGGCGCTGGCGGTCAGCCAGCGGCGCACGGTGGCGACGGACTCGTCGGCCAGTTCGGTCAGCTCGGTCAAATCCAGGACGCCGGATGCGGGGTGGCGCACCTCGGCGTCGGCGACGGGTGGGGTCATCCTCGGCTCCTTCTGGTTGTCCATGGTGGGGCGGCTCACAGCGCCGGCACTGGGCTGTTGTCCAGACAGTAGAGGTCCTTGGGGTCGTCCGGGTCGGCGACCAGGTCGATGGTGGTCTGCAGCTCGGTGCCGGCGGTCATGTCGCGCAGGCAGCGCAGGGCGGAGAAGTCACTGATGGCGAAGCCCACCGAGTCGAACAGGGTGATCTGCCCATCGCTGGTGCGGCCCTGCTCGGCGCCGGTGAGCACCTTCCATAACTCCACCACCGGGAAGTCGGGCTCCATCTGCTGGATCTCGCCCTCGATGCGGGTCTGCGGCGGGAACTCGACGAAGACCGTCGAGCGGCGCAGGATGGCGGCCTCCAGCTCGGTCTTGCCGGGGCAGTCGCCGCCGATCGCGTTGAGGTGCACACCGGGGGGCCACCTGGTGGTCGGACAGGATCGTGTTCTGGGCCTTGTCGGCGGTGCAGGTGGTGATGATGTCGGCATCCCGGACGGCCTCGTCGACGGTGGTGACGGGGGTGATGCGGAAGCCCAGCGGCTCCAGGTTGCGGATCACCTTGTCGACGGCGGCCGGGTCAGTGTCGTGGACAGTCAGGTCCTCGATGCCCATGGCGGCACGGAAGCCCAGCGCCTGGAACTCCGACTGCGAGCCGGTGCCGATCAGGGCCATCCGGCGCGAGTCCTTGCGGGCCAGGTGTTTGGCCACCATCGCCGAGACGGCGGCGGTGCGCAGGGCGGTGAGCAGTGTCATCTCGGCCAGGAAGGTGGGGTAGCCGTTGTCGACGTCGGCGAGCACGCCGAAGGCGGTCACCGTCTGGAAGCCGCGGGCGGGATTGGACGGGTGGCCGTTGACGTACGTGAAGGAGTACTCCTGGCCGTCGGAGGTGGGCATGAGCTCGATCACGCCGAAGGGGGTGTGGCTGGCGACGCGGGCGATCTTGTCGAAGCGCTCCCAGCGAGCGAAGTCACGCTCGAGGTGGCCGATCATCTCGGCGATGATGCGCTCCACCCCCTCGCGCTGAATCCAACGGGCCATGTTCTTCACGTCGACGAACTGGGTCATGTGTCATTTCCTTTCACGGATGGTCCAGGTCAGAGGATGTTCAGGGTCAGAAGAGGTCGGGCTCGCCGGTCTGCGCCTCGGACAGTGCCGCGATGCGGTGCCGGATGCGGAACCAGCCGAGGCCGAGGATGGGGAAGACGAGCATGGAACAGGTCAGGGTGGCACGGCCGACAGGATCGAACCACATCAGCACGACGACCACGGCGAGGAAGAGCAGCGTCAGGTAGTCGGCGAAGGGGGGTGAAGGGAGCCCGGTAGCTGGGCCGCTGGAGCTCGTTGCGACGGGCCAGCTGGACGAAGCGGATGTGCGACAGGGTGATGGCCACCCAGCTGGCGATGGTGCCCAGGGCCGCCAGGTCCACCACGATGGCGAAGGCATCGGCGGGCACCAGATAGTTGATGACCACGCCCACCAGGGCCACCAGCGAGGTGAGGGCGATGCCGCCGACGGGCACGCCACGGCTGGTGAGCCGGCCGCAGAAGGCGGTGGCCGAGCCGGCGCGGGCCATCGAGTGCAGGATGCGCCCGGTGGAGTACATGCCGGCATTGAGCGAGCTGAAGGAGGCGGTGATGACGACCATCTGCATCACGACGTCGATGCCGGGCACGCCGATGGAGGAGAAGAAGGTGACGAAGGGTGACTTGTTGGCCGAGTACCTGGTCCAAGGCAGCATGCACAGCAGCACCACGGAGCCGACGTAGATCAGCGCGATGCGGGCGATGACGCTGTTGATGGCGCGGGGGATGACCTTCTCGGGCTCCTTGGCTTCGCCGGAGGCGGTGCCGATCAGCTCGATGCCGGCGTAGGCGAAGACGACGCCCTGCAGCATGACGAAGGCGGGCAGCACATCGTTGGGGAACAGGCCTCCGTTGCTGGCGATCAGCGACGGGCCGGTGGGCTGGCCGGTGGGGGTGCCGAAGATGACCAGGGCCAGTGCGCTGTTGTAGCGACTGAACCAGCCAATGTAGATGGCCAGGGCGGTGGCGTCCGCGACGGCGGTCATGGCCCAGTTGAGCCAGTAGAGCCAGCCGACGACGTAGGCCATCTTCTCGCCGTAGAACTCACGGGCGTAGGAGACGAAGGAGCCGCAGGTGGGGCGGTAGACGATCAGCTCGCCCAGGGCGCGCAGGATGAGGTAACCGAAGAATCCACAGACTGCATGGACCAGGAAGAGCGACGGTCCCGCCGTGGCCAGCGCCCCGCCGGCTCCGAGGAAGAGGCCGGTGCCGATGGCGCTGCCAATGGCGATCATCTGCATCTGGCGGTTGCCCAGGCCCTTGTGGAGCCCCTCCGGTGTCTTGGAGTGGGGCGGGCGGTCGGCTGGGACCAGCACCATCGGGCGATCGGCCCCGGTGTACTTCCTGCGTTCTGCCATTGATCGGTCTCCTTGGTTGGGGCTCGCCTCGCTGCAAGGTCCGAGGATCGAGGCTAGGAGTGAACAGTTGCCAGAAGAACTACTCGTTGGGGTGTGTAACTGCTGGAGCAACTCGTGTAACTGGCCAATGTTCTCGTGTAACAGCCGGGTGGATCGACGGATTGTGCGAAGATTCTTTGGTGGTGTGACCACAGAGCGCAACTGGGTGTGGCCTTCGTCACTCCGGCTGGCGGGGTGGGGCAGGATGGGACGGTGACCGAGCGCAATGAGCCCATAGACAGCACTCCCATGGACGAGGCCCTGACCGAACGGATCGACCTGGCTGCCGCCGAGCTGGAGGCCGCCCCGGAGGCAGGCGCCGACCAACGTCACCGCTGGCACGACCTGGCCCGTCGGATCACCGACGCCCAGGAGGCCTACTACGGTGCCGATGCCCCCACCCTCAGCGACGCCGCGTACGACGCACTGATGCGAGAACTGCAGGCGCTGGAGGACGAACACCCGGAGCTGCGCACGCCCGAATCGCCCACCCAGAAGGTGGGTGCGGCCCAGAGGATGACCGACTTCGCGCCCGTCACCCATGCCGAGCGCCTGCTCAGCCTTGACAATGTCTTCAGCCCCGAGGAGCTCCAGGACTGGCTGGTCCGCACCACCACCTCGCTGGGCGGCGACGGCGTCGGCGGCTTCCTGTGCGAGCTGAAGATCGACGGCCTGGCGATCAACCTCACCTATGAGCACGGACGGCTGGTTCGCGCCGCCACGCGAGGCGACGGTCGGGTGGGGGAGGACGTCACCGGCAATGTGCGCACCATCGCCTCGATCCCGCACCGGCTCAGCGGCGAGGACCTGCCCGAACTGGTCGAGGTGCGCGGCGAGATCTTCTTCCCGATCGAGGCCTTCGCCGACCTCAACGCCGCGCTGGTGGAGGCTGGCAAGCCGCCCTTCGCGAACCCTCGCAATGCCGCGGCTGGCTCGCTGCGGCAGAAGGACCCGTCGGTGACCGCCACCCGTCCGCTCGACATGCTGGTGCACGGCATCGGTGCCCACACCGGCTTCGACCCCGTGCGCCAGTCCGAGGCCTATGAACAGCTCAAGGCCTGGGGTCTTCCCACCTCGCCCTACTACAAGGTGCTGCAGAGCGCGCAGGAGGTGCTGGACTTCGTCGCCCACCACGGCGAGCACCGGCACGACGTTCGCCACGAGATCGACGGCATCGTGGTCAAGGTGGACCGGGTGGCCGGCCAGCGTCGCCTGGGCTCCACCTCGCGGGCTCCTCGCTGGGCGATCGCCTACAAGTACCCGCCCGAGGAGGTCAACACCAAGCTCCTCGACATCCAGGTCAACGTCGGTCGCACCGGCAGGGTGACCCCATTCGGGGTGATGGAACCGGTCTTCGTCAGCGGGTCGACGGTGGGCATGGCGACGCTGCACAACGCGTACGAGGTGGAGCGCAAGGGCGTGCTCATCGGCGACACCGTCGTGCTGCGCAAGGCCGGCGACGTGATCACTG
>NZ_JBHWOO010000289.1:0-5876 GCF_043424415.1 Luteococcus sp.
GCCTGCCGCACGCGATGCCGCCGTCGAACCAGCCCTGGGACCAGCAGCCGGGTGGCAGTCCCGAGCCGCCCGCCAATGATCCGTGGAGCGCCAAGCCGGACGGGTGGCCCTCGCAGCCGCCCTCGACCGGGCCCGGCACCACCCCGGACCTGCCCGGTGGCGGTCCGCAGCCGCCGTCGACCGGACCGGACATCACCCCGCCCCTGCCGGGCGAGAACCCGCCCGGCCAGCACCTGCCGGGTGAGAATCCTCCCGGAGGCAACCCGTGGGGCCGTCCGCCGCAGCAGTGAGCCCATGGCGCACCACCCCGAGCATCGACAGGTGCCCCACCCCCGGACAGGGGTGGGGCACCTGCTCCATTGCGGCCCGGGGCCTGTCGGGGGCCGTGGCTAGGATGCCGGGGTGAGCACATCCCAGATCGACCAGGCGCGCATCGCCGCGGCCGTGCGCGAGATCCTCGAGGCGATCGGGGAGGATCCCGACCGTGAGGGGTTGCGCGAGACGCCGGCCCGCGTGGCGCGCAGCTACCAGGAGCTCTTCGCCGGGCTGCACCAGGATCCCGCCGAGCTGCTGTCGACCACCTTCGACGTCAGCCACGACGAGATGGTGCTGGTGCGCGACATCGAGCTGTGGAGCATGTGCGAGCACCACCTGGTGCCCTTCACCGGGGTGGCGCACGTCGGCTACATCCCGGCCAGGGACGGACGGGTGACGGGGTTGAGCAAGATCGCCCGGCTCGTCGACGTCTACGCCAAGCGCCCCCAGGTGCAGGAGCGGCTCACCACGCAGGTGGCCGACGCGCTGGTCGAGCACCTGCAGGCCCGCGGGGTGATCGTGGTCATCGAGTGCGAGCACCTCTGCATGACGATGCGCGGGGTGCGCAAGCCGGGCGCGAAGACCGTCACCAGTGCGGTGCGCGGGTACCTTCGCGAACCGGCGACCCGCGCCGAGGCGATGAGCCTGATCATGGGAGGCCACTGATGACGGCTCGTTCGACTCCCGGCGTGAGCGCCGGTCGCACGCTCGTGATGGGTGTGGTCAACGTCACCCCCGACTCCTTCAGCGACGGCGGGCGCTGGTCCACCACCGAGGCCGCCGTCGCCCACGGCCGCCAGTTGCTGGCAGACGGCGCCGACATCCTCGACGTCGGCGGCGAGTCCACCCGGCCCGGCGCCACCCGTGCGAGCCTGTCCGAGGAACTCGACCGGGTGCTCCCGGTGGTCGAGGCCCTGGCTGCCGAGGGGGCGACCATCCGCGTCGACACCAGGCGCGCACAGGTGGCCCGACGCGCTGCCCTGGCCGGTGCCCGGATCATCAATGACGTCTCCGGTGGTCTGGCCGATGACGACATGATCGGTACCGTCGCCGGTCTGGACGTCGACTACATCTGCATGCACTGGCGCGGCTTCCTGGGCACCGGGGACACCAATGCCGGCTATGGCGACGTCGCCACTGAGGTGCTGGCCGAGCTGGTCGAGCGCCTCGACGCCTGCCGGGCCGGGGGCATCGCCGCCGAGCGGCTGGTCACCGATGTCGGGCTGGGCTTCTCCAAGACCCACGAGCAGAACTGGGAGCTGCTGCGCCACCTGGACCGCGTCCAGGCGCTGGGCCATCGGCAGCTGGTGGGCGTGAGCCGCAAACGTTTCCTGGGAGACCTTCTCGGCCCCGACCATCCCGGCGGCGCCGATCCGCTGGCCCGCGACGCCGCAACCCAGGCCGTCACGGCGCTGTGCGCACAGCAGGGCATCTGGGCGGTACGCACCCATGAGGTGCGGGCCAATGCAGACATCTGCAGGGTCTTCTCCCGTCTTGGGGATGCCCCCGCCTGATCCCGACGGCCCAGTCCGTGCGGGGCCGCCCGGCAGGGCATCGGGCCCGGCTCGGGTATCCTTCGAGGTGTTCCACCAACCCATCTCGGGAGGCCGCATGCAAGACCTGGACTGGATCAGGGTCCAGGGTCTGGCCGCGTCCGGATTTCATGGCGTCCACGAGTCGGAGCGCCGCGACGGGCAGCTCTTCGTCGTCGACCTCGCGCTCGGGGTGGACGCCCTAGCCACCAGCGATGACCTGTCCGACACGGTCGACTACTCGGTGATCGCCACCGATGTCGTCGCGATCATCACCGGGGAACCGGTGGACCTGATCGAGACGCTCGCCGGGCGTATCGCCGACCGTTGTCTGGCCGAACCGTTGGTCCGCGCCGTGGAGGTCTGTGTCCACAAGCCGCAGGCACCCATGGGTCTCACCTTCACCGATGTCTCGGTGACCACCTCCAGGAGCAAAGCATGAGCAATCCCTTCGTCCCCGATGTCGACACCCTCGGCAACCTCAAGCCCATCGCGAAGGTCATCTTCAGCCTCGGGTCCAACCAGGGTGACAGCATCGAGCTGCTGCAGCATGCCGTCAATGCCCTGGTCGACACCCCCGAGCTGATCCCGGTGGAGCTGTCCAGCGTCTACATCACCAAGCCGGTGGGTCCGGTCACGAACCAGCCCGACTTCTTCAACCTGGTGCTTGAGGCCGAGACGGTCATCGAGCCCAGCATCCTGCTGGAGCGCGCCCACGCCATCGAGGACGCCCTGGGCCGGGTCCGCGACGAGGAGGGTGGCCCCCGCACCATCGACATCGACCTGGTGATGGTCGGCAAGCGCGCCAGCGACAAGCCGGAGCTGACGCTGCCGCACCCCCGCGCCCATGAGCGCGCCTTCGTGCTGGTGCCGTGGCTGGAGATCGACCCCAAGGCCGAGCTGGCGGGCCACGGGCCGGTCGCGGACCTGGTGGAGAAGCTGGACGTCTCCGGCGTCACCCGCAGTGACGAGGTCGTCGAGCTGCCGTGAGCATCCCAGGGCCTGGCGGAACGGGTGCGCCGGATCCCCGTGGGTCCGGTGTGCTCGGCCTGACCACCCGGCACCATATGGCCGTGGCCGGCTTGGGTGGCGCGGTCGTGGGCTGGTTCGTGGTGGGGACGCTGCTGGCCCTGGGGCGGTTCGTGCCCGTCACCCCGTGGAGCCTTCCGGTGATGCTGGCCGCAGTGGCGGGGATCGTGTGGGTTGCTGCCGGTGTGCTGCGCCGCAAGGTGGTGCAGGAGCGGGCAGATGTCTCGTCGGAGCTCGGCCTGTGGGCCTTGGTGGGCGGCAAGACGATGCTGCTGTCGGGCCTGGCCCTGGCCGGCGGGCACTTGGTCTACGTGCTGTCCTTCGCGGGCCAGTTCGACGCCCCGGCGCCGCGTGAGCGGGTGCTGCGTGGTCTCCTGACGCTGTTGGTGGCCCTGGTCTTCGCCCGGGCCGGGCGTCGTCTGGAGCGGGCCTGTCTGGTGCCGCCGCAGGAGCCGCCGGTGGCCGAGGACGAGCTGCCGGACGCGCAGCACCAGGGCTGAGCCGACACGACCAGGCCCCGATGTGGGCAATCGGGTGGCTCAGCACCTACACTCGCCGTGTGGCCACCCTCTCCAAGTCTTCCAAGACCCCCAGCCCCCGCCGTCCGACCTTCCTGGTCCTGTGCATCGGCACGGTTGCCGCGCTGGCGTGCGCCGTCGGGCCGCTGTGGATGGTGCGTCTGGGCGTGCTGATCGCGATCGCCATGGCCGTCATCTCGGTGGTGTCTGCCTGGCGCCAGATGGACCGCATGGTCACCGAGCACATGGCCCAGCTGCGTGAGCTGCGCGAACAGGCCCGCCAGGCCTCCAGCGCCCACCATCAGGAGATGATGGCCACCATCGAGCGCTTCACGGCGCGCTCGGCCTCCTACAAGGCGGAGATCGCCCGTCACCGTGCCGAGCTGGACGAGCTGCGCGCCGGCCTGGCCAGCGCCAACCTGGACGCGGAGGCCAAGCAGACCCGTATCTCGGCGCTGAACAAGATCGTCAGCGACCTGGAGAAGCAGCTGGAGCAGGCGGTCGACGAGGTGGAGCTGGCCCGCCAGGTGATGAGCCTGCCGCGACGCGGGGTCTCCGGGCGCCGCAGCACCCCGGACATCTCTGGCCTCCCGCTGGTCTATCCGACGCAGGAGCGTCGTCAGGCCTGAGCCACACCGCACACCGCGCTCGAGGCGCCATCCCCGCGGGGGTGGCGCCTCGAGTCGTTCCTGCAGGCTGCCCCACGAGTTCACCAGCGAGGGGGCAGGGGCTACTTGTCCAGGTCGCCGCTGGTCCAGCCCAGTGAGGCGATGGCAACGTCGGCCTCGTCGAGGGGGCATCCCTGCAGCGCCATCTGCAGGGCCTGCACATTCGCGAATCCGGGCGTGCGCATCTTGAGCCGCCAGGGCGTGCGTTCGGAACGCGAGACCAAGAACCATCCGGCCATTCCCCACGGGGCCTCGATTGCCAGGTATCCCTCGGAATCGGGCACCTTGATGTTCTTGGACAATTTCGTGTCGACGGGTCCGGTGACCGACTGCAGGTGGCGGGCACAGGCCTCGATGAGCACATGGCTGGTAATGACCTGGTCGGCCAGTGCCAGCAGCCGTGAAGCTGCATCGCCCTGTTCCCGAAGGATTTCGTGGGCGAGTAGTTCGTCCTGCAGCTGGGCGTGGGCGAGGTAGGGGGTCTGGATTCTGCAGTCGGTACGGACCCCGCTGGCCGCCGCGACGGGGCCGGACAGCGAATAGCCATTGATGGTGGCGCGGTCGAGGATTGCGATGCCTCGTCCGAGTGCGGAGTCCACCACGGCCCGGGCGAGTTCCCGGGCACATTCGCCCGCCTCGGCTGCCCATGGGACGAAGGCCTCCACCTGGCTGGAATCGAGGTCGGTGGACAGTCCGCCGAGCCGGTTGAGCATCGGGTGCACCCGGTTCCCGCTGACGGCCAGCATGAGCTCGCGCCCCTGCTCCCGCAGCTGCCGCACCCGACGGACCAGGGCCTCGTCCTGCAGCCGGAAGCCGACGAAGGACAGGTGGGCCAGGTGGCTGGCGATCCGGGCCTGCTCCGAGAGCAGGGTGCGCAGCCAGGTGGCCCTCGGCGGCGGGACAAGTCCCATCAGCTGCTCGCAGACCAGGGCGGCGCCCAGTTCGCCGATGAAGGGCGCCTGCCAGTCGTGCCGGTCGGCCAGCACCAACACCTGGCGGTAGTCGCGCACCTCGAAGAGTTTCTCGGCACTGCGATGGCTGAATCCGGGCTGGACGCGGGCCGACTCGATCCGGGGTGTGCCGGCATCGTCGCGGCACTGTGCCTGGATGAGCAACAGCCCGGTACGGCTGGGGTGTTCGGGGCCGAGGTCGAGGTGCATTCGGGGCCCGTCGGCCTGCGAATCGGCGCCCGGCAGCCACTGTGGCGAAGCAAGGGAGCCGATGCCCATCACGATCTGTTTCACCCGGCAATCCTAGCGAATGGGCATGCTGCCAGAACGTGCCCAATGAACGGCGGCGAAGGCACGCGCATCATCAAATCAATTGCAACTTTCATTTTCAGGGGCATGGGGGTTACTCTTTTTGGACGAGATCAATTGCTTGAAGCCCAGGAAAGGATTGCCAATGGCCCAGCGTGTGCACATCGTGCTCGAGGACGACATCGACGGCTCCGAGGCGGCAGAGACCGTTTCCTTTGCCCTGGACGGAGTCAGCTATGAAATCGACCTGAACGAGGCCAATGCGGCGAAGCTGCGCGACGAGTTCGCCGGCTGGGTCGGTCATGCGCGTCGTACCGGTGGTCGCAAGGCGAGCGGCAAGCGCGCCAAAGGTCCGTCGGCCAATGACATCCGCGCCTGGGCGATGGAGGCGGGCTTGCAGGTGAGCAGCCGTGGCCGTGTCTCCGCCGAGATCCGTGAGGCCTACGAGAAGGCCCACGCCTGAGTGGTGGGGCCAGTCCGTTCGTCGGACCCCCCGCCCGAGGGGCTGGAGCCCCATCGGTCCTCGTCGTCGGCGGGGCCGGGCCGTTGCACAAA
>NZ_JBHWOO010000290.1:0-8384 GCF_043424415.1 Luteococcus sp.
AGCAGCTGGCGGGCCAGCGGACGGTGGGTGGGCAGCTTGGACTCGACGAGGGTGATGGCCTGGGCCACGGCGGCGCGATTCGAGGCGCGCACTCCTTCGGCGAGCGCCGGGACGTCGATCTTGCGGGGCATCGTTGCTTCCTTCTGGTTGGAGTACTACGGAGCGCACGCTCCGGGGTGTGAAAGCGCCACGGGCGGCCCGAGCGAACTCGAACCGCCCGAGGCGATCAATCAACAACCTGGATCAGGCATGCTGAACACTCAGGCGTCCATGGCCTTGCGCATCTTGTCGAGCAGGCTGACGGCACACACCGGGATGTTGGTGCCCGGCGGGTAGATGTCGACGGCACCGGCCTTGCGCAGGTCTTCGAAATCCTGCTCGGGGATGACGCCACCGACGACGATCAGGCGACGGCCCGATCAGGCATCCATCTGCTCACGCAGTGCCTTGAGCAGGCGCGTGGCAGCATCCGGGATGTTCGTGCCGGGCGGGTAGATGTCGATGGCACCACCCTGGCGCAGCTCCTCGAAGTCACCCTCGGGGATCACGCCGCCGACCACGATCAGGATGTCGGACCGGCCAAGCTTGTCGAGCTCGGCGCGCAGCGCGGGCACCAGCGTCAGGTGTCCGGCTGCCAGCGAGGAGACGCCGACCACGTGCACATCGGCCTCGTTGGCCTGGGCAGCAGCCTCCTCGGGGGTCTGGAAGAGCGGGCCCACGTCCACGTCGAAACCAAGGTCGGCGAAGGCCGTGGCGATCACCTTCTGGCCTCGGTCGTGACCGTCCTGGCCCATCTTCGCGATCATGATGCGAGGACGACGACCCTCGTCCTCCTCGAAGGCCTCCACGGCCTTGCGTGCCTCGTCCATCTGGCTCGAACCCTCCGACTCCTTGGAGTAGACACCGCTGATGGTGCGGATCTGGGCGGTGTAGCGGCCGAAGACCTTCTCCAGTGCGTCCGACAGCTCACCCAGGCTGGCCTGGGCGCGCATGGCGTCGATGGAGACCTTGAGCAGGTTGCGCTCGGGATCGGTCGGGTCGGGATTCCCCGCGGCCCAGGTGACCTTCTCCAGGGCTGCCTGGCAGGCGGCCTCGTCACGCTCGGCACGCAGCTTCTGCAGCTTGGCGATCTGCTCGGCACGCACGTGGGCGTTGTCGACCTTGAGCACCTCGAGCGGCTCGGGGTTCTCCAGCTGGTACTTGTTGACGCCCAGCACCGGCTGGCGGCCGGAGTCGATGCGCGCCTGGGCGCGGGCTGCGGCCTCCTCGATGCGCATCTTCGGGATGCCCTGCTCGATGGCCTTGGCCATGCCACCGGCCTCCTCGACCTCCTGGATCAGCGCCCAGGCCTTTTCCGCGAGCTCCTGGGTGAGCTTCTCGACGTAGGCCGAACCGGCCCACGGGTCGATGACGCGCGTGGTGCCCGACTCCTGCTGGATGAACAGCTGGGTGTTGCGGGCGATGCGCGCGCTGAAGTCGGTCGGCAGGGCGATGGCCTCGTCGAGCGCATTGGTGTGCAGCGACTGCGTGTGGCCCTGGGTGGCGGCCATGGCCTCCACACCGGTGCGGATCACATTGTTGTACACGTCCTGCGCGGTCAGCGACCAGCCGGAGGTCTGCGAGTGGGTACGCAGGCTCATCGACTTGGGGTTCTTCGGGTCGAACTGCTTGACCAGGCGGGCCCACAGGATGCGCGCGGCGCGCATCTTGGCGACCTCCATGAAGAAGTTCATGCCGATGGCCCAGAAGAAGCTCAGGCGGGGAGCGAACTGGTCCACGCCCAGGCCCACGGACTCGCCGGCGCGGATGTACTCCACGCCATCGGCCAGGGTGTAGGCCATCTCGATGTCGGCCGTCGCGCCGGCCTCCTGCATGTGGTAGCCGGAGATCGAGATCGAGTTGAACTTCGGCATGTTCGCGCTGGTGAAGGCGAAGATGTCGGCGATGATCCGCATCGACGGCAGCGGCGGGTAGATGTAGGTGTTACGAACCATGAACTCCTTGAGGATGTCGTTCTGGATCGTTCCCTGCAGCTGCTCGGGCTTGACGCCCTGCTCCTCGGCCGCCACCACGTAGAGGGCGAGCACCGGCAGCACCGCGCCGTTCATCGTCATGGAGACCGACATCTGGTCGAGCGGGATTCCGTCGAAGAGCTGGCGCATGTCGAGGATCGAGTCGACGGCCACGCCGGCCATGCCCACGTCGCCGGTCACCCGCGGGTGGTCGGAGTCGTAGCCGCGGTGGGTGGCGAGGTCGAAGGCGATCGACAGGCCCTTCTGGCCGGCCGCGAGGTTGCGGCGGTAGAAGGCATTGGACTCCTGCGCGGTGGAGAATCCGGCGTACTGGCGGATGGTCCACGGACGCGAGGTGTACATCGTCGCGTACGGGCCGCGCAGGAAGGGCGGCAGGCCGGGCATGGTCTCCAGGAAGTCCATGCCGTCATAGGCCTGCTCGTCGTAGGACTGCTCGACGGGGATCAGCTCCGGCGTCGTCCAACGCTCGACGGACTCGGAGACCTGCGCCAGCAGCTTGTCGAACTGCTCGGCGGCGTCGGCCGGGATGGCCTGGGTGCCGAGCTCGACGGAGTCGAAACGGATCTGTTCGGGCTGGTTGCTCACTTGGAGGCTCCCAACGTCTCGAGGATGGTGCCGAGGGTTGCGACCACGTCCTTGCCCATGGCAATGGTGTCGTCGATGACGCCCTCGGCCTGTGCGGCGTCGTCACCCAGTTCCTTCAGGTTGCCGGCGAGCATCACCGTGGTGGCTCCGGCCTCCTTCAGGGCCTTGGCGACGGGCAGGCCCAGGTCTGCGTAGACCTTGGCGCTGGAGCACAGGCAGGCGATGGTGCTGCCCGACTCCTTGAAGGCCGCCACGATCTGGTCCACGTCGGTCCCCTCCGCCTGGGGGGTCGTCAGACCCGCCACATGGAAGAAGTTCGCCGCGAAACCCTCACGGGCACCGAAATCACGACGGGCACCCAGGCAGGCCAGGAAGACCTTGGCGTCGGGGTTGTCGATCGCGCAATCGCGCAGGCCCTCGAAGACCTCGGAGTCACGGTGCCATTCGATGCCGGCGCGCTCGGGCGCCTCGGGGCGGGGCGTGAACTTGATGGCGGACTCGGTGTGGTTCGGGAACTCCGAGACACCGGTGATCGGCTGCTTGCGGGTGGCCAGGCGCTTGGCGCGCTCGGCGATCACCGGCTCTAGCTCCTTCATCGCGAGACCGTCGACGACGGCCTTCGCCATGCCACCGGCTGCCTCGATGGTGCCCAGCACCTTCCAGGCGGCCTCGGCCAGCTTGGTGGTCAGCGTCTCGACGTACCAGGAGCCGCCGGCCGGGTCGTTGACGCGGCCGATGTTGGACTCCTCCGCCAGCACGATCTGCGTGTTGCGGGCGATGCGGCGGCTGAAGTCACCGGGAAGGCCCCAGGCGGTGTCGAAGGGCAGCACCGTGATCGCCTCGGCGCCACCGATGGCGGCACCGAAGGTGCTGATCGTGCCGCGCAGCATGTTGACATAGGGGTCGTCGCGGGTGATCTCGCGCCACGAGGTGACCGCGTGCTGGCGGGCGCCGCGCTTGGACTCCGTCACGCCGAAGGCCTCGCCGATGCGCGACCAGCAGGTGCGCAGCGCACGCAGGCGGGCGATGGTGGCGAACTGGTCGGTCGTGGCCGAGACGCGGAAGTTGATCGTCTCGAAGGCCTCGTCGACGCCCACACCCTGGCTGGCCAGGGCCCGGACGTACTCGACGCCGGTGGCCAGTGCGTAGGCCAGCTCGTGGACGTCACCGGCGCCGGCGTTGTGCCAGATGGTGGCGTCGACCACGATCGCGCGGCTCTTGGGCATGCCCTCAAGGCGCTTGACCCAGTCGGCGAGCTTCGACAGGTCCGGGGTGCCACCGTTGAGGGCGGCCAGGCCGATCGGGTCGAGGCCCAGGTTCAGGCTGAGGTGGTTCTTGGGCTTGTCGCTGCCCTCGTAGACGCCCAGCAGGGCCTCGGCGGCGGCCTCTTGGTCGGTGCGGCTGGAGACCTCGACCTTGACCAGCTCGAGCATCACGTCGGCCAGGTCGTCGGTGAGGTCCTTGGCGGCGATGGCGTCGGGGTCCAGGCGCAGCCACAGGCTGGTGACACCGCGCTCCAGGTCGGCCAGCACGGCCTTGCGGGTGTATTCCGCATTGCCGTCCTCGTGGAGGGCGCGCACGTCCCAGGCATCCATCTCGCCATTGCGGACCGTCGTGCCGCGCGTGAAGGGGGCGACACCGGGGGCGCCGAGTTTCTCGGGTGCGTCGGCCAGGGTGTAGATCGGCTCGATCTCGATGCCGTCCACCAGGCTGGTGCGCAGGCGCGAGATCGACTGCTCGCCACTGAGTTGCTTGTCTTCGGGTCGCCCGCGGTTGAGGACCTTGGCGACAGCTGCCTGCCACTGGTCCATGTCCGGCTTCGCGAAGTCGCCGGCGAGCTTCAGCTCGCCTGCGCCGACGCGGGCGTCCGGCTCGATCGTTGTCATGGGACTCCTGCTCCGATGAGGGTGTCGTCGCCCGTGTGGACGACCTGACGTTGTGCTCCTCGGCCTGTGACGCCCCGCACCTGGCTGGCGCGGTGCCTGCTGGCAGGTCTTCGGACTCATGGGCGCCTCACTCCCGGGGGAGTGCCTTCCTCGGCCACCGCTTCCCAGGCCAGGCCCAGTGCTTGACGTCCGGTCCACGATCACTCGCGGGCCCGACGGGTGGCGTCGTTCCCATTCACCGCTGCGGGACAGTTCCGGTCTTGCACCGGATTCCCTCTTGCGACGACCTGCCGGAGCAGGCCGAACCAGCAATGCCAAGACTACCCGGGGCAAGGTCCGCGTGGGCAGGAGGGGCCATGATTTCCCAATGTGGCCAAACCACAGGTGAATTGCTTGTGAAATAGATCACAAGTCGGTGACCAGCCCAGATGTCGATCGGCCCCGGATCCCGCGTGGGGAACCGGGGCCGATCCTCGCGCCAGGGCAGTGGCTCAGGCGACGTAGGGCGTCAGGGCGGCCGCCAGCCGGGGCAGGGCCTCCTCGACACAGCCCTTGGCCTTGCCGCGGATCGGCTTGTAGACCTTGGCCAGCGCGGCATTGTCGGGCGAGGCCGCCTTGGCGTCGGCGAGGGCCAGCAGCGCGTCGGCCACCTCGGAGGAGCGGCTCGACAGGTAGCTGCCGAAGTCCTGCCCGCCCTTGGCATCCCAGTAGGGGGCCAGGGCGGCGGCGATCTCGGGCAGCATCGCGTCGGTGGCCTTGGGGACGATGCCCTCCTTCATCTTCTTCGCGCTGGCGAAGGCGGTCTTGAGGGCCATCCCGCCCAGACCGCTCTTCGACTCGACCTCCTGGTCGATCACGGTGGACAGCGACTGCACCACCTGGGGGCGCTTGGCGGGGTCCAGCAGGGAATCGGTGAAGCTCATGGCAAGCCTTTCGCTCGGTCTGTGGCCGGGCTGGAGCCCTGGGGCCACGGGCGGACAGGTGCATTCTTGCAGCTGGAGCCGTGACGAGGCGCCCCGCGACCCCCCGCCTGATCGCCCGGATCAGGCGGGCGAGAGCTCGACGAAACGCACGTCGCCAGCCAGCAGGTCCACCACGGCCAGCCGGTTCACCAGGCTGCGTCCCTGCCCCAGCAGCAGCTTGACCGTCTCGGCCGCCTGCCAGGCTCCTGTGAGGGCCGGGGTGGCGCCCATGATGTCCAGCGGCTCCGGTGCCTCGGTGGGGTGTGGCACCACCTGCTCCCACTGGACCTGGCCGGGGGCGAAGACGCTGAGCACCGCCGTCCAGGCATCGATGGCCGCCCACACCCAGGGCACCCCCGCGGCACGGCAGGCCTGCGAGATGGCCTGGCGCGAAGCGGCCCGGTCGGTGCAGTCGACCACGACATCATGGCCTGCCACCAGTTCCACGTCCTCGGCGGTGAGCCGGTGGGCCAGGGCAGTCACCTCGGCGCCGGGGGAGAGGCGTCGCATCCGCTCGGCCGCCAGCTCCACCTTGGAGCCACCGAGCTGGTCGGCGGTGAACAGGGTCTGGCGGTTCAGGTTGGAGGCCTCCACCACGTCGTCGTCGAGCAGCGTGAGGTGCCCGATCCCCGACGAGGTCAGCGCCGGGATCGCGCCGGCACCCAGGCCGCCGCAGCCCACGACGAGCACGCGGGCCTCGGCCAGGCGTCGCTGGCCGTCGCTGCCCATGATCCGCCGCTGGCGGTTCCACTGTCCCTCGAGGGTCATCTCAGCACTCACCCAGCCCGACCCACTCGGTGCTGCCGTCGGTGAACTGCTGGTGCTTCCACACCGGCACGCGCACCTTGATCCGGTCGACCAGCGCCCCACAGGCGGCGAAGGCCTCGGCGCGGTGGGCGCTGGCGCAGGCGGCGACCAGGGCGACGTCACCCACCACCAGGTCGCCGACGCGGTGCTCTGCCCAGGCAGTCACGCCGAACTCCTGCTCCACCTCGCGCACCACGGCCTCGAGGGCCTTGGCCGCGTCGGGGTGCGCGCTGTAGGCGAGTGCGGTGACGCCCCGCCCGTGGTCGTGGTCGCGCACCACTCCCTCGAAGAGGACGCAGGCACCGTCCTTGGAACCGGTGACGCCGGCCCGCGCGGCGTCGACGTCCAGTGGAGTCGTGCTGACTGCTGCATGCATGGGTGCGAGCCTACTGTGCATGGTGAGATTCCACGGAGTGGGCCGTAGAATGTCGGGCATGACCTCCGCAGCGCTCGTCGACCGCTTCGGTCGCACGGCACGGGACCTGCGACTGTCGGTGACCGACGTGTGCAACCTGCGCTGCACCTACTGCCTGCCCGAGACCGGCATCAGCTGGTTGCCGCGCACCACGATCCTGACCGCCGACGAGCTGGTGCGACTGGCCCACGTCGGCATCGAGCACTGCGGCATCACCAAGATCAGGCTGACCGGGGGCGAACCGCTCACCCGGCCCGACCTGGCCGAGGTCGTGCGCGGCATCGCCCTCGCCCACCCCGAGACCGAGATCGCACTGACCACCAATGCCGTCGGGCTGGCCGAGCGGGCCGAGGAACTGGCCATGGCAGGCCTCCACCGGGTGAACATCTCGCTCGACACCGTGCACGCCGAGACCTTCCGCCAGATGACCCGACGCGACGGACTGGACCGCGTCCTGGACGGGATCCGTGCCGCCGTCGCCGCCGGGCTGGGGCCGGTCAAGATCAACTCCGTGCTGATGGCCGGCGTCAACGACCACCAGCTGCTCGACCTGCTCGACTTCTGCCTCGACCACGGCTCCGAGCTGCGCATCATCGAGCAGATGCCCATTGGTGCCACCCGCGACTGGGCGCGCGAGAACCTGATCAGCGCGACGATGATCCGGGCCATGATCGAAGAGCGCTACCAGCTGCGCGAGATCCCCGGCCGCGGCCCCGCCCCGGCCCAGCGCTGGGAAGTGCTCGACGACGGCCGCCTGATGGGCAGCGTCGGCATCGTCGCCTCGGTCACCGAGCCCTTCTGCGGCAACTGCGACCGCACTCGGATCAGCGCCGACGGCCAGCTGCGCTCATGCCTGTTCTCGCACACCGAGACCGACCTGCGCGGCCCCCTGCGCAGCGGTGCCAGTGATGCCGAGCTGGCGGCCCTGTGGGCCGGAGGCATGTGGACCAAGCCTCGCGCCCACGGCAGCGATGCCGGCGGCTTCGGCGAGGACTTCGAGCAACCCGCACGAGCAATGAATGCGATCGGAGGATGACCATGCAGATCAGGTGGTTCGCCGGAGCGGCCCAGGCCGCCGGCGTCACGCAGGAGGAGGTGGACGCCGCCCAGCAGGGCAGCGTCAGCCAGGTGCTGGTGGGACTGCGCCCGGGCGTGGCGCACGTGCTGCCACGCTGCTCCTTCCTGGCCGACGGCCGCAGCCTGGCAGCCGACGACCCGTGGCCCGACCAGGCCGCCGTCGTCGACGTCCTGCCGCCGTTCACCGGCGGCTGAGGTGACCCGGGCCCGCATCGTGGTCGTCTCCGACCGCGCCGTCGTCGACCCCGACGAGAACCGCGCCGGGCCGATCCTCGCAGAAGCACTGGAGCGGCTCGGGTGCACTGTGCAGCAGCAGGTCGTGGGCGCTGACCAGCGCCTGGTGCGCGTGGCCCTGACCGAGGCAGTGGCCGAGTCGGACGTGGTGCTCACCACGGGCGGCACGGGTATCCGCCCCGGCGATGTCGTGCCCGACGTGACACGCGAACTCGGCCTGGACGAGCTGCCCGGCATCAGCGAGGAGATCCGGCGCCGCGGTGCGGCCAAGACCAGCGTCAGCCTGCTCTCGCGGGCCGTCGCCGGGCTGGTGACGGCCGCGCACGGCCGGGTGCTGGTGATCAACGCCCCCAGTTCCCGCGGGGGAGCGCGCGATGTCGCGGGG
>NZ_JBHWOO010000291.1:0-3498 GCF_043424415.1 Luteococcus sp.
GGTGCTGGCGACGGCCATCGCCGTCACCGGCAGGCCCCAGCTGGAGCGGTCGGCCATCGTCGGGCGGGCCAGCAGCCGCACCAGCTCCGTCGTGGCGCTCATGCCGGGCTCCCCGCGGGCTGGCTGGGCGCGGAGTCGCTGATGACCTGGCCGTCCTGCAGCCGCACGATGCGCGAGCAGCGGGCCGCGACGTGCTCGTCGTGGGTGACCATCACCAGGGTGCGGCCCCGCCCGACGGTGGCCTGCAGCAGCGCGTCGAGCACCTCGCTGGAGGTCTGCTGATCGAGGGCGCCGGTCGGCTCGTCGGCGAAGGTGACCACGGCATTGGTCGCCTGGCTACGGGCGATGGCGACGCGCTGGACCTGGCCGCCCGACAGCTGGCCGAGCCGTCGGTCCTCCAGGCCGGCCAGGCCGAGCTGTGACAGCCAGCCGGCGGCTTGGGTCTCGGCCTCGCGCCGGGCCAGGCCGGTGAGCATCAGTGGCAGCGCGGCATTCTCCAGGGCGGTGAGCTCGGGCAGCAGCAGCCCCTGCTGGAAGACGAAGCCGAAACGTTCGCGTCGTAACCGGGAGCGCCGCTCGGCGCCGAGTGCATCGACGCGCACCGTATCGCCGTCCTGCAGCAGCACCTCGCCCCGGTCGGGGGTGAGGATGCCGGCCAGACAGTGCAACAGGGTGGTCTTGCCCGATCCAGACGGGCCCATGACGGCCACCGACTCGCGGGCACCGATGGCGATGCTGACCCCGCCGAGGGCGACGGTGGGGCCGTAGGTCTTGGTGAGGCCAGTGGCGGCCAGGACGTGGTGGTTCATGGCACCCAGACTTCCCGCAGGTGGCCTCATCGCGCGTCGGCCCGGCGAGTGGTCTGCCAACCACCCGCCTCCACCCGTGGGATGAGAGGCGCGCCATTCCGTGGGGGCACGTTCTCGTCGCTGCCGGATCCTAGGGTGGTTCCATGCCCTCACGCCCCGTCGCGGCCCGGCCCGTCGCGGCCGGGGTCGAGCCGTCCCGCAGCTGGCAGCAGCGCCTGCTGCGGCCGCGCCGCGGCGACGTGCTGCTGATGCTCTTCGTCTGGTTCAGCACCTACGGCGGCCTGTCGAGCCTGGGCTGGCAGCCGCCGCGGATGGGCGATCCGGCGCGGGTGGCGTGGAGCCTGGCCTTCACGCTGCCGCTGCTGTGGCGGCGCACCTTCCCGGCAGCAGCCGCGCTGGCCATCATCCCCGCGCACCTGGTGCAGCTGGTCACGATGGGCAACTTCATGCCGGCCAACATGACCGCCCCGATCATGGTCTACGCGGTCGCCCGCCATGCCGAGCCACGATGGGCGCGGCTGTGCCTGTGGCTGGCCTTGGCGGGCTGTGCGCTGGCGGGCCTCGACTGGGGGTGGGGCCCCGTCTACAACCCGAACGGGAGCCTGGCGGGTGCCCTGGTGCCGGTCGTCGCCAATGCCGCCTTCTGCCTGGCCTTCGTGCTGAGCTGCTGGTTCGCCGGGCAGTGGGGCCGCCAGAAGGACCTCACCCACCAGTCCTGGCGGGAGCGCGCCGAGGCACTGGAACGCGAACGGGCACAGGGCATGGCCCTGGTGGCGCAGGAGGAGCGCAACCGGCTGGCGCGCGAGATGCACGACATCGTCGCCCACTCGCTGAGCGTGATCGTCGTCCAGTCCGACGGGGCGGGCTATCTGGCCAGCCATGACGAGATCGGCGACCCCGAGGCGCGGCTGGCGCAGGTCTCGCGGGCCATCGAGACGATCGGGCAGACGGCCCGCGAGGCGCTCGGGGAGACCCGGCGGCTGGTGGGGGTGTTGCGCCAGGAGGGCGACGAGCTGGAGCTGGCGCCGGCGGCCACGCTCGACCAGGTGGGCAGCCTGGTCGAGCAGCTGCGCGTCGCCGGGGTGCCCGCGAACTTCGTCGTCGAGGGTTCGGACCAGCTGCACGCCCCGCTCGGGGAGGGCGCGCAGATGGCCGTCTACCGGGTGGTGCAGGAGTCGCTCACCAATGTGATGAAGCATGCCGGGCCGGGGGCGACGGTGCGGGTGGTGCTCACCCACCTCGACGACGGCCTCCTGGTGCGGGTCAGCGACACCGGCACCGGTCCGGCCGCCGACGACGGCCGCGGCCACGGCCTGGTGGGTATGCGGGAACGGATGACCGCCTGGGGAGGGCAGCTCACTGCCGGCCCACGACGAGGCGGCGGCTTCGAGGTGCTGGCCCACCTGCCCGCCGAACCGCGCCCCGATGCCACGCCACGACAGGAGCCCGTCACGGGCAGTGGCCCGCCACCATCCACAGGAGGCCCCTCGTCCACAGGGCTGCTCCCAGCCCCCGGACCGTCGTCCAGCCCGGCCACCACCAGCTCAGCCCCGACCACCACCGAGGAGACCCGATGACCCCGATCCGACTGCTGCTCGTCGACGACCAGGCGATGGTGCGCGCCGGTTTCCGCATGGTGCTCGACGCCCAGCCCGACATGAGCGTCGTGGGCGAGGCGGGCACCGGCGCCGAGGCCGTCGAGCGGGTGGCGCAGCTGGGCCCCGACGTGGTGCTGATGGACGTGCGGATGCCCGTCATGGACGGGGTGGAGGCCACCCGCCGGATCGTCGAGGCCCGCGATGCAGGCGCCCACGATCCTACGGCCCAGCCCGCCCCGATGGTGCTGGTGCTGACCACCTTCGACCTCGACGAGTACGTCTACGCCGCGCTCAAGGCCGGCGCCTCGGGCTTCCTGCTCAAGGACGCCGGGCCGGCCGAGCTGCTGGCCGCCATCCGGGCGGTGCACCGGGGCGAGTCGGTGGTGGCGCCGACGGCCACCCGCCGGCTGCTGGAACGCTTCCTGCCCTCCTTGCCGTCGGGGCCGCGCGAGCAGCTCGGGGCGCAGGAGCAGCTTGCCCCGCTGACCGAGCGGGAGCGCGAGGTGCTGGTGGAGGTGGGGCGGGGGCTGACCAATGCCGAGATCGCCGCGAAGCTCTTCCTGGCCGAGGCGACGGTGAAGACCCACATCGGCCACATCCTGGCCAAGATGCAGCTGCGTGACCGGATCCAGATGGTGGTGCTGGCCTATGACACGGGGCTGGTGCGGCCTCGGCCCTGACACCTTCCCGACGGCGGGTAGGACAAACCTCAACCACAGCCTCAGGTTGGATGCACAATGCAAGCAATCGGGCCTAGATTCTTGGCCATGACCAACTCCCCCAAGAAGTCAGTCCTTGTCCTCATTGCCACCGGCGCGCTCCTCTATCTCGGCAGCAGCGCCGCCCAGGCATCCCCCGTCGCGACCGAAGACCCTGCCACCCCGCACACGCACGCCGTGCAGGCCGCGTCCACCAGCCTCTCGAGCGCCGCAAGCGGCCAGCTCGGTCGAAGCCGCATCCTGTGGTGCCTGTGAGCTGAGGGGACTCCCACCCCCAGCCACGCTGATCCCCCGACGACCATCTCCCCGACAAGCACATCCCACGAACGCGACGCGGGGCGTCCGGCACCTCGTGGTGCCGGACGCCAGATC
>NZ_JBHWOO010000292.1:0-24823 GCF_043424415.1 Luteococcus sp.
CGGAAGAAGACCTCGGCCAGCAGCAGCGCCGCGGCGATGCCCAGCACGATCGACAGCTGGCGCTGGCCGGGCAGGAGGTAGTCCATCGAGACCAGCAGCGGTTCATGGGTGAGGTACAGGCTGAAGGAACGGCTGCCCAGCCACTCCACCGTCGGACGGGTGCCCCAGGCCTCCAGCTTCCGGTTGCCGAGCAGGTAGAGCACGATACCGCTGGCGCCCAGCACCACCAGCACCTCGCTGGCCACCGTCCACCAGTCCGTGCCCAGCGCGCCGGAGCCCACCGGCCACCAGGCCGCCCCGGCCAGCCAGATGCTCACCAGCATCCACAGCACCCCCTGCGCGCGGCTCCACCGCGCGATGGTGGCGGTGATCGCCCCGGCGTGGTGCGCGATCACGACGCCCACCAGGAAGACCGGCAGGTAGTGCAGCGAGCCCCAGTGCAGGTACTGCCCGACGGCCACCGCCGCCAGGGCGGGCAGCAGCAGGAGCCAGGAGCGGCGGCCGCAGGCCACCACGATCCAGATGTAGAGCGGCAGCAGCAGCGAGAACCACATCTCCCACTGCAGGGACCACAGCGGAGTGTTCAGCGAGCTGACGCCGAAGAGCAGCACCAGGCTGTTCACGGTGCCGCGCAGGCCCACCTGCCCGGCATGGATCTGGGCCCACCAGCTGTGGTCGCCTCCAGTGGTCCGCGGCACGGCAATGGCCCAGGCCAGGGCCAGCAGCACCGAGCCGACCACGGGAAGGTAGAGGCGCGGCAGCCGACCGGCGTAGTAGGTGAGCCAGCTGCGGCCGCCCTCGAAGCGGGCCGGCGCCAGGACCAGGCCGGACAGGACGAAGAAGGCGATGACCGCTGCGCGCCCGTCCCAGAAGAGGTGGACCGGGGCCAGCGTCAGCCAGGGGTGGGTGTGCATCGCGCTGGCTGGGTCGCGGTAGACATCGGCCAGTCCGGGGACCAGCAGCAGGGCGTGGTGCACGACGACGATGAAGGCGGCCACTCCGCGCAGGCCGTCCAGGGCATGGGATCGCGGCATCCGACTGCCGGTGGCCGGCCTTGCCCCCTGTGTGGCGGGCAGTGCCCGGCGTGGCTCGCTCACGTGTCTGGCTCCCCCCGAATGGACGATCCAAACCACCCTAGGCCCGAGGTGGTTCCCCGATCGTGGCCCGAGAACACCTTCTCAGGGGGGTATCAGCCCCGGGGATGTCGTGCGGGCAGGCAGGACAGGGCGGCCAGGTGCTCCAACCGGTGCCGTTCGGAGGCGAGGAAGACGGGGCCCCCGGCCCGTCCGAGCAGCAGGCTGCGGCGCTCGTCGATGGGGGCGACGGCCACCAGGGTCTCCGACCAGTGGGGCAGCCACTGCGCGGGCAGGGTGACGGCGTGCGGGCGGTCGAGGGGACCGAAGCTGGCCAGGGCCGCGGCGTCCAGCTCGGGTGCCTGCGCCCCGAGGGGGCCGAGCGTGCCCGACTGGTGGTCGACCACCGCGGCCCACTGGCAGTGGAAGACCTCGGGTGCCTCGGAGACGAGGATGTCGAGCGCGCGGCCGGGGTCGTCGAGCATCGCGTCGAGCAGTTCGATGTCGCCCTGGATCCCCCAGGACTCCGGATAGCGCGAGACCCACAGCACCTTGACGCCCTCCAGCTCGTCGCAGGCGCTGACCAGCGTGTCCATCATCATGCCGGGCGGCACCGAGACGATGAAGTCGTCGACGGCGCGCTCCCCGAGGGTCTCCAGCACCTCGACGGCGATGATGTCGACGTCGACGCGTCCCATGGCGCTGGCCACCACCCCGAGGGATCCGGGGCGTGAGGGCAGTTCGACGCGCAAGAGGTGCATTGCTCCACTGTGCCAAATTTTCGCGGCTGGAGACGGTGCCGGAACTGTCGGTGCCCACCCCTAGGATGTGCAAGGACGAATCCAACGACCTTCCAGGAGATGCATCGTGGCGTTGACGCCGGATGATGTGGCCCGCCTCGCGGCGCTGGCCCGCATCGAGTTGACCGACCAGGAGCTGGGCACGCTCGCCGCCCAGCTCGACGGAATCCTCGAGTCGGTGGCGAGCGTCGCCCAGGTGGCCGGTGACGACATCCCGCCCACCACGCACGCCCTGCCGCTGCGCAATGTCTTCCGGGAGGACGAGGTGCGGCCGTCGCTGAGCCCCGAGCAGGTGCTCGCCGCCGCGCCCGACGCCGAGGACGGCCGCTTCCGCGTTCCCCGCATCCTCGACCAGGAGGCCTGATGAGCACCGTGATCCTCACCGCCACCGCCGCCCAGCTGGGCGAGTGGATCGCCGCGGGAAGCCCCACCTCGGTGGAGGTGACCCAGGCCTTCCTCGACCGCATCGAGCAGGTGGAGCCCACCGTCAACGCCTTCATCAGCGTCGACGCCGAGGGTGCCCTGGCCCAGGCTGCCCGCATCGACGAGCGGATTGCCGCCGGGGAGCAGCTCGGCCCGCTGGCCGGCGTCCCCATCGGTGTGAAGGACCTGCTGTGCTACCAGGCGCTTCCCACCACGGCCGCCTCCAGGATGCTGGAGAACTGGACGCCGCCCTATGACGCGACCATCATCGAGCGCCTGCTCGAGGCGGGCCTCGTGATCGTCGGCAAGACCAACCTGGACGAGTTCGCGATGGGCTCGACCACCGAGAACTCCGCCTTCGGCGTCACCCGCAACCCATGGGACGTCGAGCGCGTCCCGGGTGGCTCAGGTGGCGGCTCGGCGGCGGCGCTGGCAGCGCTCGAGGTGCCGCTGGCGATCGGTACCGACACCGGCGGCTCGATCCGCCAGCCCGCCAGCTTCACCGGCACCGTCGGCGTCAAGCCCACCTATGGCGGCACCTCTCGCTATGGCGTGGTCGCGATGGCCTCCAGCCTTGACCAGCCGGGCCCCTGCGCCCGCACCGTGGCCGACGCTGCCCTCCTGCACCAGGTGATCGCCGGGCACGACCCGCGCGACTCCACCTCGGTGGACCAGCCGGTGCCGCCGGTGGTCGAGGCGGCCACCAGTGGCGACGTCAAGGGACTTCGGGTCGGCATCGTGCGCGAGCTCGAGGGAGAGGGCTTCGCTCCCGAGGTGATGGAGCGTTTCGAGGCCGCCGTCGCCGCCCTGCGCGAGGCCGGCGCCGAGGTGGTCGAGGTCGAGTGCCCCAATTTCGCCCATGCCGTGAGCGCCTACTACCTGGTGATGCCCAGCGAGGTCTCCAGCAACCTGTCGCGTTATGACGCGATGCGCTACGGCCTGCGCGTGGGTGACGACGGCGAGAACTCCACCGAGCAGGTGATGCGGATGACCCGCGGCGCCGGTTTCGGCCCCGAGGTGAAGCGCCGCATCATCATCGGCACCTATGCCCTGTCCAGTGGCTACTACGACGCCTACTACGGCTCGGCCCAGAAGGTGCGCACGCTCATCCAGCGCGACTTCGAGGCCGCCTTCGCCGACTGCGACGTGCTGATCAGCCCCACCGTTCCGAGCACTGCCTGGAAGCTGGGGGAGCGCATTGACGACCCGCTGGCCCTGTACGCGTCCGACCTGTGCACCATCCCGTCAAACATGGCCGGCAATGCCTCGGCCTCCTTCCCCTTCGGCCAGGCCAGTGGCCTGCCGGTCGGGGTGCAGGTGATGGCGCCGCCGATGGCGGACGACCGGCTCTACCGCGTCGGTGCGGCCCTGGAGAGGGTCATGCCCGTGGCACTGGCCCCCTTCGCGAGCGACCCGACCCAGAGCACCCAGGAGGTGCAGGCATGAATGACGAACTGATGGACTACGACGAGGTCCTGGAGCGCTTCGACCCCGTGCTGGGCCTGGAGGTGCACGTCGAGCTGAGCACCGCCAGCAAGATGTGGTGCGGCTGCTCCGCCGCTCCCGGTGGCGAGCCGAACACGCGCGTCTGCCCGGTCTGTCTGGGACTTCCCGGCTCGCTGCCGGTGGTCAACCGCAAGGCGGTCGAGTCGGCCATCCGAATCGGGCTGAGCCTCAACTGCGAGGTGGCCGAGTGGTCGCGCTTCGCGCGCAAGAACTACTTCTACCCGGACATGACCAAGGACTACCAGATCAGCCAGTCCGACGAGCCGATCTGCCACGACGGACACGTGGACGTCGAGGTGGACGGCAGGACCTTCCGCGTCGAGGTGGAGCGGGTCCACATGGAGGAGGACGCCGGCAAGTCGACCCACGTGGGCGGCATCGGACGTATCCAGGGCGCCAGCCACTCCCTGTTGGACTACAACCGCGCCGGCGTGCCGCTGATGGAGATCGTGACCCGGCCCATCACCGGCTGCGGCGAGTACGCGCCCCAGGTGGGTCGCGCCTACATGGCCTACCTGCGCGACATGATGAAGGCGCTGGGCGTCTCGGAGGCGCGCATGGAGCAGGGCAACATGCGTTGTGACGCCAACATCTCGTTGATGCCCAAGGGCAGCGACGTCTTGGGCACCCGCACCGAGACCAAGAACGTCAACTCGCTGCGTTCGGTGGAGGAGACCCTGCGCTACGAGATGCGTCGCCAGGGTGCGATCCTGGCCGGCGGCGGCAAGGTCAAGCAGGAGACCCGGATGTGGCAGGAGGACGGTGGCTACACCACCCCCGGCCGCTCCAAGGAGCAGGCGGAGGACTACCGCTACTTCCCCGAGCCGGACCTGGTGCCGATCGCCCCGAGTCGTGAGTGGGTGGAGCAGTTGCGCGCCACCCTGCCCGAGCCGCCGGCCGAGCGTCGCAAGCGGGTCGTGGCCGAGTGGAGCCTGTCGGAGCGCGAGATGGGCGACATCGAGGCGATCGGTGCGCTGGACCTGATCGAGGAGACGGTGAAGGCCGGGGCCTCCCCGCAGGCTGCCCGCAAGTGGTGGACCGGTGAGCTGGCCCGTCGCGCCAATGAGGCCGGCCTCGCGCTGGACGAGGTGGGCATGGCCCCCGCGCAGGTCGCCGCGCTGCAGCAGCTGGTGGACGACAAGGTCGTCAACGACAAGCTGGCCCGCCAGGTCATCGAGGGCGTCATCGCCGGCGAGGGTGAGCCGGCCGAGGTGGTCGAGAAGCGCGGCCTGGCCGTGGTCAGTGACGACGGCGCCCTGGGGGCAGCCGTCGACGAGGTGATCGCCGCCAACCCCGACGTGGCCGACAAGATCCGCGACGGCAAGGTGCAGGCCGCCGGCGCGCTGATCGGCCAGGTGATGAAGGCGATGAAGGGCCAGGCCGATGCCGGGCGCGTGCGCGAGCTGATCATGGAGAAGCTCGCCTGATCAGCACACCTGGTAGGTAACCCCCACGAACTGGCCCACCTGACGGCTCCCGACGAGTCGCAGGTGGGCCGCTTCGATGATGCGCGGCAGCAGGCGCTTCCCGGCGGACAGGAAGGCCGGGGCGAGGGTGATCGTGACCCGGTCGAGCCGCCCCGCGTCGAGTCACGGGCCGGCCAGGTCACCACCCCCGCCCTGGACCCAGATGGTCTTTTCGCCCGCCGCCTGTTCGAGGGCGGACAGGTGGTCGGCGACCGAGCCGTTGCAGAAGCGGACATCGGCACCATGGGGAGCGGGCAGCTGGCGCGAGGTGAAGACGAAGACGGGTCGGGTGCCGAACCAGGCCTGCCAGAGCTCGGCGGAGTGCAACACGTCCTCCTGGCGGAGCAGCCACTCGTAGGTGTGGGAACCCATCACGAGCACGCCGGCCTCCCCGAGGAAGGGTGCCATGTCGGGGGGCTCACCCTCGACGGCGAAGGGCCAGGCGAGGCTGTCGTGCTCGTCGGCGAGGAAGCCGTTGGCGGTGGTGGCAGAGGACTAGACACTGCGGGCCATCAGCCCATTGTGCCGTACCGGTTCAGGGGTGGGCGCCGTGGACGGCGACGGTGATCATCTCGGTGAGGCCCTGCTCCAGCGCCTCACGGGCAGCCTTTCCGGTGCGGGCCCGGTTGACCTCCATCAGGCCCCCAGCGATGACCAGGCGGGCCGCGGCGGCGGCGTGCCTGGTCGGCTGCGCCTGGGTGATGACCCCGGCGATGGCAGACTCCAGCTCCGCGACCAGCGCCACGACCGACCGTTGGTGGGGGCCGTCGGTGCCGAAGAGCAGTTCGCGCGCGATGGCGGCGCAGGTTTGCGGCTCCAGCGTGGAGGTGTCGACCAGCGGTTGCAGCAACTCCCGGATGGCCACCACCGGATCGTCGTGGGTGGGGGCCGCCAGGACGAGGGGGACCTGGCCGGACCATCGTTCGGCGGTCACCATCATCAGCAGTTCGGCCTTGGTGGCGGCATAGGTGAAGACGGTGCCGATGGCGATGTCGGCGTCGCGGGCCACCTGGGCCATCGTCATGGACTCGTAGCCGACACTGCGCAGGTGGGCCTGTGCGGCGGCGAGGATGCGTGCCCGCTTGGCGGCCTTGGCTGCTTCTCGTCGCCCCGGGGTCTGGTTCTCGGCCATGGGTGGAACTATAGTGGACTCAAAATTGAGTGCGCTCACAAATGAAGCCACCACCCGATCGTTGGAGGAGTCATGTACCACAGCAGCGGCAACTACGAGGCCTTCGCCCGTCCTCGCAAGCCGGAAGGCGTCGACGACAAGCACCTGTGGATCGTCGGGTCAGGGCTGGCGGGCCTGGCGGCGGCAGTCTTCGCGGTGCGTGATGCCCAGCTGCCCGGCCAGCAGGTCACCATCCTTGAGAAGGGACACCTGGCCGGCGGCGCCATGGACGGCATCGAGGAGCCGGAGCGCGGCTTCGTCATCCGCGGCGGACGCGAGATGGAGGACCACTTCGAATGCCTGTGGGACCTCTTCCGCTCGATCCCCTCGCTCGAGGTCGACGGCTCGGTGCTCGACGAGTTCTACTGGCTCAACAAGGACGACCCCAACTACTCCCTGCAGCGCGCCACCATCAAGCAGGGCCAGGATGCCGGGCTCGCCGGGAAGTTCGGGCTGTCCAGCAAGGCGCAGAAGGACCTGCTCAAGGTCTTCCTGGCCAGTCGCGAGTCATTGGAGGGCAAGCGGATCAACGAGGTGATGGGCCGCGACTTCCTGGATGCGCCCTTCTGGCTCTACTGGCGCACCATGTTCGCCTTCGAGGAGTGGCACAGCGCCCTGGAGTTCAAGCTCTACCTGCACCGTTTCGTCCACCACATCGGGGGCCTGCCCGACTTCAGCGCGCTGAAGTTCACCAAGTACAACCAGTACGAGTCGCTCGTGCTGCCGATGACCCAGTGGTTGCTCGACCAGGGGGTCACCTTCCAGTACGGCACCGAGGTCACCGACGTCGACTTCTCCTTCGCCGGGACGAGCAAGCAGGCCACCCGGATCGACTGGATCCGCGACGGCGCCGAGGGCGGAGTCGACCTCACTGCCGACGACGTGGTGCTGATGACCATCGGCTCGCTGGTGGACAACTCCGACAATGGCGACCAGCACACGCCCGCCCGTCTCGTCGAGGGACCGGCACCCGCGTGGGAGCTGTGGAAGCGAATCGCCAGGAAGGATCCCTCCTTCGGTCACCCCGAGGTCTTCTGCAGCTCGATCCCCGAGACCAAGTGGGAGTCGGCCACCGTCACCACGGTCGACGAGCGCATTCCCGAGTACATCCGTCGCGTGGCCAAGCGTGATCCGCTGTCGGGTCGCGTGGTCACCGGCGGCATCGTCACCGCCCAGGACTCGTCCTGGCTGCTGAGCTGGACGGTCAACCGCCAGCCCCACTTCAAGAAGCAGGCGCCCGGCCAGGTGGTGGTGTGGGTCTACTCGCTGTTCGTTGACCGCCCGGGCGACTACGTCACCAAGCCGATGCAGGAGTGCACTGGCGAGGAGATCACCAAGGAGTGGCTGTACCACCTCGGGGTCCCCGTGGACCAGATCGACGGGCTGGCGGCCACGGGCGCCAAGTGCGTGCCGGTGATGATGCCCTATGTGACCAGCTTCTTCATGCCACGCCATGCCGGCGACCGTCCCGCCGTCGTCCCCGAGGGGGCGGTGAACTTCGGCTTCCTCGGACAGTTCGCCGAGACCGGCCGCGACACCATCTTCACCACCGAGTACTCGGTGCGCACCGGCATGGAGGCCGTCTACGAGCTCTTCGGCGTGGAGCGCGGCGTCCCGGAGACCTTCAACTCCACCTATGACGTGCGCACCCTGCTCAGGGCCACTGCCGCCATGCGTGACGGCCGCAAGGTGCGCCTGCCACGCCGGGTGTCTGCCCGGCTGGACCGTACCGCGCTGGGCCGGCTGGTCCGCGAGGCCGAGGTGATCTGACCCGGTGTGGGAGCGGTGCTCCCACGAGTGGTAGAACGGACCGTCCGCCGCGCACCCGCCGGTGCGTGGCGGCCGAGTTCTCCCACACCTCGTCAAAAGGACACCAGTTCGCCGTGAGCACCAACGCCACCACCATCCCCGCCGTCCGTCCCGAGGACGAGAAGATCCCGGTCGCCAAGGCCTTCCTCTACGGTTTCCAGCACATCCTGAGCATGTACGGCGGCGTGATCGCCATTCCCCTGATCGTGGGGTCCGCGGCCAAGCTGCCCCCGGAGCAGGTGGGGATGCTGGTGGCCTCCGCCCTGTTCGTCTCCGGCCTGGCCACCCTGGTGCAGTCCCTTGGCCTGCCCGGACTGGGCTCCAAGCTGCCGCTGGTCAACGGCACCACCTTCGGCGCGGTCTCGACCATGCTCGCCATCATCGGCAGCGGCGGGGGCCTGCCGGTGATCTACGGCTCGGTGATCGTGGCGGGCATCGTCGGTTTCCTGCTGGCACCCCTGTTCAGCCGCATCCAGCGCTACTTCCCGCCGGTGGTGACCGGCACCATCATCGCCGCAATGGGCCTGAGCCTGCTACCGGTGGCCGCCGGCTGGGTGGCCGGCAACCAGCCCGGGGGAGCGAGCCTGACCAACCTGGCACTGGCCGCCTTCACCCTGGTGGTGGTGCTGGTGTGCACCCGCGTCCCGGCCCTGTCGCGCGTCGGCATCCTGGTGGGGATCACCGCCGGCACCCTGCTGGCGGCAGTCCTTGGCCAGGTCGACTTCAGCGGAGTGGGCAAGGGGGCCGTCGTGGCCCTGCCGACGCCCTTCTTCTTCGGCGCACCCCAGTTCGAGATCGGCGCGATCATCTCGATGGTGGTGGTCATCATCGTGACGCTGATGGAGATCATGGCCGACCTGTTCGCGGTGGCCAAGGTGGTGGGCACCGACGTGGACCGACGACGCATCACCCGGGGCCTGCGCGCCGACATGGCCGCGACCATCATCGCGCCGGTCTTCAACTCCTTCCCGCCCACGGCCTTCGCGCAGAACGTCGGCCTGATCGCGGTGACCAAGGTGAAGTCGCGCTACACCGTGGCCGCAGGAGCCGTGCTGCTGATCCTGCTGGGCCTGTTCCCGCTGCTCGGCCGGGTGGTGGCCTGCGTGCCGTCGCCGGTGCTCGGCGGCGCCGGTGTCGTGCTCTTCGGCTCGGTGGCCGCGGCCGGCATCCAGACCTTGCAGCAGGCGGACTTCGAACGCGGCAACAACATCTTCGTGGTGGCGACCTCCCTGGCCCTGGTCGTCTTCCCGATGGCGGTGCCCGGCATCTACACAGCGCTGCCCACCTGGCTGGAGATGGTCCTGGGCTCGGGCATCTCGGCCGCTGCGATCAGTGCCGTCCTGCTCAACCTGCTGCTCAATGGACGTCACGCGAACCGCGGTGCCCTGGGTGACGAGATGGAGGCCGTGCCGGCTCCGGAGCCCTTCGAGGACTGAACCGTTTGACACAGCTTTCCCGGCCGGGTCGAGGCGCCAGTGCTGGAGCCCCGACGCGGCCTTCATTTACGTGTGAAAAATGTGCCGGAATGTTCGTGGGAAAAGATGTGGCAGATGCTTGCCAGAGCTGTGGACTGACCATACGCTCGGTGGAGTAGGACCACCTCTGGGACAACGGAGTTTCCATGCACCTGCTTCAGACCTTCACGCCGACCAGTGACCCCTTGGGAGCCCAGTGGCTCTCGGCGCTGGTCGCCCTGCTGCCCATCCTCACCATGCTGGTGACCCTCGGCGCCCTGCGCTGGAAGGCCCACCATGCCGCCGGCATCAGCTGGCTGGTCGCCCTGCTGGTGGGTGTGCTTGCCTTCAAGATGCCGATCGCCATGGCCCTGGCGACCAGCGTCCAGGGCTTCGTCTATGGCCTCTTCCCGATCGTGTTCATCCTGCTCTCGGCCATCTGGATGTACCAGGTGACGGTGATCAGCGGCCGCTTCGACGACCTGCGCCGCACCTTCTTCCTGATCAGCGATGACCCCCGCATCCTGGGCATCCTGATCGCCTTCTGCTTCGGCGGCCTGCTCGAGGCCCTGGCCGGCTTCGGTGCCCCCGTCGCCATCGCCGCGGCCATGTTGATCGCGGTCGGCTTCGGCAAGCTGCGGGCCGCCCTCACCGCCCTGGTCGCCAACACCGTTCCGGTGGCCTTCGGCGCCGTCGGCCTGCCCGTGCTGATGGCCGCCAAGGCCGGTGAGGTGCCGGTGCAGATGGTTGCCGAGGTGACCGCCCGTGTCTGCGCGATGCTCTGCCTGGTGGTGCCCTTCCTGCTGCTGTGGATCATGGACGGCAAGAAGGGTGTCAAGGAGTGCTGGCCCTTCGGCCTGTTCGTCGGCATCGTCTTCGGCATCACCAAGGTGATCGTCGCCGCGACGCCCGTGTTCAACCTCACCGAGGTCTTCTGCGCCGTGATCAGCGTTGCGCTGGCGATGGTCTTCCTCAAGGTGTGGCAGCCCAAGGGTGGCCACGAGGCGGCCGGGCGGATCGGCATCCCGATGGACCCCAGCGTCGAGACCGAGCCCATCAAGGCCCAGGCCACCGGCGCCGAGGGCCTGACCGCCGCCCGCATCTGGATGTCGCTGGTGCCCTACATCCTGGTCATCGTGGTCTTCTCCATCGCCGCCCTGCCCGCCGTGAAGTCCCTGCTGGCCAGTGCCGACCAGAAGATCGCGTGGCCCCTGCTGGGCGGCCTCAACTCCGTGACCGGACAGCCCGCCGGGCACCGCTCCTACACCCTGCCCCTGCTGAGCCAGCCCGGCTTCCTGCTGGTCCTGGTGGCCCTGATGGTCGGGCTCGTCTACCGGGTGCCCATGAAGGAGGTCTTCGCCGAGCTCGGCCGAAATGCCGCCAAGATGAAGTTCAGCGCACTCACCATCGGACTGGTCGTCGCCCTGGCCTATGTGATGGGCGACTCCGGCCAGACGCTGGCCCTGGGCCTGTTCGTCGCCGGCGCCGGCGCCCTGTACCCCTTCCTGGCCCCGATCCTCGGCTGGATCGGCACCTACGTGACAGGTTCCGACACCTCGGCCAACCTGCTGTTCAGCAACCTGCAGTCCAGCGTCGGCACCCAGATCGGCACCGGCTCGCACCTGGGCACCGAGACGATGCGCGGCCTGCTGGTCGGCACCGGCGGTGCCGGTGGCGTGGTGGGCAAGATGATCTCGCCCCAGTCGCTCACCATCGCCGCCACCGCCATCGGACTGGCCGGTGGCGAGTCGGTGATCCTGCGCAACATCTTCAAGTACTCCATCGTCCTGCTGGTGATGATGTGCATCCTCGCCGGCCTCATGTCCACCCCCGTCCTGTCCTGGCTCGTCCCGTGAGCCAGGCCAGGACCCGTCACGACCGTCCCACCACCACTGGAGGCAAGCCCATGACCACCCCGATCGTCCCGGTAGAGGGACCGCTGCACACCGGCGAGCAGCCGGGCAAGGGCAAGAAGGTCGCCCTGTTCATCACCTGCATCAATGACGTGATGTTCCCCGGCACCGGCCAGGCCACCGTCAAGCTGCTGGAGCGCCTCGGCTGCACCGTCGAGTTCCCGCGCGAACAGACCTGCTGCGCCCAGATCACCACCAACACCGGTTACTTCGACGAATCGATCCCCCAGGTGCGCCAGTACGTCAAGGCCTTCGGTGACTACGATTACGTGGTCTCGCCGTCAGGCTCCTGCACCGCCGCGGTGCGGGAGCAGCACCCCATGCTGGCCAAGCACTCCAAGGACGCCGGCCTTCAGCGCGAGGTGGACCGCGTCAGCCAGCAGGTCTACGACATCACCGAGTTCCTGGTCGACGTGCTGGGCGTCACCGATGTCGGTGCCTACTTCCCGCACGCCGTCACCTACCACTCCTCCTGTCACGGCAACCGGCTGCTGCGCCTGGCCGACCGCCCGCTGGAGCTGCTGCGCAATGTGCGCGGGATGACCCTGCTGGAACTGCCCAATGCCGAGGAGTGCTGCGGCTTCGGCGGCACCTTCAGCATCAAGAATGCCGACGTCAGCGCCGCGATGGCCGCCGACAAGGCACGCCATGTGCGCGAGACCGGTGCGGAATTCGTCGTCGCCGGTGACAATTCGTGCCTGATGAACATCGGCGGTGTTCTCAGCCGCCAGAACTCGGGGGTCAAGCCCATCCACCTGGTGGAGATCCTCGCCAACACCGAGGAGGCCACGGCATGACCACCAACCAGCAGATGCAGAAGCCGGCCACCGGCCCGGTGCGCGTCGTCGACGGCAACCAGGGCGTGGCGCGCTTGACCCCCGCACCCACCCAGCCCGGCACCTACCTGGGGATGCCCAAGTTCCCCAAGGCTGCCAAGAAGGCACTGGAACTGGGCGTGCAGCGCAAGAACATGCGCAATGCCACCACCACCATCCGCAACAAGCGCGCCATGCGCGTGGAGGAGACCCCGGACTGGGAGGAGCTGCGCACCGCCGCCGCCGCCATCAAGGACCGGGTGGGCCGCCACCTCGACCACTACCTGGTCCAGGCCGAGGAGAACCTGACCCGCAACGGCGTCCACGTCCACTGGGCACGCGATGCCGAGGAGGCCAACCGCATCGTCGCTGAGATCGCGAAGGCCAAGCAGGTCGACGAGGTGGTCAAGATCAAGTCGATCACCACCCAGGAGACCGACCTCAACGAGTACCTCGAGGAACAGGGCATCGCGGCTTGGGAGACCGACCTGGCCGAGCTGATCGTCCAGCTTGGCCACGACCGCCCCAGCCACATCGTGGTGCCCGCCATCCACCGCAACCGGGCCGAGGTGCGTGAGATCTTCCTGCGCGAGATGGGCCGCTACGGCCGTCCCGCACCGGCCGACATCACCTCGAACCCGCCGGAGCTGGCCGACGCCGCCCGCATCCACCTGCGCGAGAAGTTCCTGCGCGCAGAGATGGCCGTCAGTGGCGGCAACTTCATCGTCGCCGAGACCGGCTCGCTGGTGATCGTCGAGAGCGAGGGCAATGGCCGCATGTGCCTGACCCTGCCCAAGACGCTGGTGAGCATCGTCGGCATCGAGAAGGTGCTGCCCACCTTTGAGGACCTCGAGGTCTTCCTCAAGTTGCTGCCGCGCTCGGCCACCGGCGAGCGGATGAACCCCTACAACTCGATCTGGAGCGGCGTCCACGAGGGCGACGGACCCCAGGAGCAGCACATCATCCTGCTCGACAACGGACGCACCGACGTGCTCGCCGACGAGCTGGGCCGCGAGGTGCTGCGCTGCATCCGCTGCGCTTCCTGCCTGAACATCTGCCCCGTCTACGAGCGCACCGGCGGCCACGCCTATGGCTCGGTCTACCCCGGCCCCATCGGTGCGGCGCTCAACCCGCAGCTGCGCGGGGTGGAGCACGACGTCGACCGCGGACTTCCCTATGCCTGTTCGCTGTGCGGCGCCTGCAATGACGTGTGCCCGGTGAAGATCCCCTTCACCGACATCCTGGTGCACCTGCGCAACCGCGTGGTGCAGGCGGAGAAGGCCGACAAGGTGCCGCGCGACATCGAGGTGGGCACCGAGATGGCGCTGATGAAGACGGCGAAGTGGGTGATGGGCGATGCCAAGCACTTCGAGGCGGTCCAGATGGGTTCCTCGCTGGCCGGCAAGGTGCTGGGTGGCCGCACCCTCGGCCCGATCCCGGCCCCCGTCGCAGACCGGTGGCTGCGCTACCGCGATGTCGAGGACGTACCCAAGCAGAGCTTCCGCCAGTGGTGGAAGGCCAACCGACAGGAGGGCAAGTGATGACCACGCACAGCAGTGGCACCGCCACCATCAGCACCGACAAGGCCGCGCGTGAGGAGATCCTCGCCCGGATCCGTCGCGCCAGCACCGACGTCACCGAGAAGGACCCGGTGGCCGACGTGGCCGTCGACTGGACCTATGGCTCCGGGCTCCCGATCGAGGACGTGGTGGGGGAGTTCGTCGAGAAGGTGCTCGACTACGACGCGGCTGTGGTGCGGGTCTCCCGCGCCGACGTTCCCAAGGCCGTCGTCGACGGCCTGATGTCCACCGGCGCCACTTCCAGCGTCGTCGTCCCGGCGGGGCTCGACGAGTCGTGGACGGCGGCGATCCGCGAGCACGGCCTGGAGATCCGCACAGATTCCGCCGAGCTGTCCAATCAGGTGCTCAACGAGACCGACGCGGTGGTGACGGCGGCGGCCTCGGCGATCGCCGACACCGGCACGATCGTGCTGACCCACGGCCCCGACCAGGGGCGCCGCGCCATCAGCCTGGTCCCGGACCGGCACATCTGCGTCGTGCTGGCCAGCCAGGTGGTCTCCGACGTTCCCGAGTCGATCGCGGTGGTCAAGCCGGCGATCGTCGAGGGCCAGCCGATGACGATGATCTCGGGTGGCTCGGCCACCAGCGACATCGAGCTGAGCCGCGTCGACGGGGTGCACGGCCCGCGCCAGCTGCACGTGATCGTCGTCGACGACGCCTGAGCAACCGGCGCTGCGGCAGGTCAGAGCCCGATACTGGCCTGCTGCAGCGCCACCACGTCCTCAGGCGCGCCGCGCAGCTCGACCGCTGCTGCCTCGGTGCGGCCGAAGCAGAACAGCAGCAGCTCACTGGCAAGGCCGCGCAGCACCACCCCCTCGCCCTCACCGCCCAGCCGCACAGGATTGCCCACCGGGCCACCGTCGGCGGCATCCAGCCGCTGCATGCTGACGGCCACCGGGCTTCGGCGCACCATCAGCCGGCCCATGCTGGACACGCGCTTCCAGCAGACCTCCTGGGCGCTCTCGTCCAGTGCTCGCGGCGCGTGCATCCCGAATTCCGGAGCCTGGGCGCGACGCACGTCCTCGTGGTGGACGAAGTACTCGGTGGCATTGCCGGCCTCATCCAGACCGGGCAGGGCGAAGAGGCTGAAACGGGGCGGGCCCTTGCGGATCCGGCCGATCAGTTCCTCGTAGCCGAGCTTGCGCTTGAGCGCGTCCATGCGTCGCTCGGTGAGCCCTTCCAGTGGGGCGGCGATCATGCCGGGCATGGCGAGCGGGTCGGTCTCGCGCAGCCACAGGTGGGCGGCCATGTCGTGGGTCTGCCATCCCTCGCACAGGGTGGGGGCATCGGGGCCGAGTTCCTCGAGCAGGTCGCACAGGGCCAGACGTTCGTCTTGTGAGAAGGACATGGCTCGATCCTAGGCGCGCATCGGGGACAATGGACGCATGCCTCTTGATCCCCGCCTTGCCCAGCGCCTGCGTCGCAATCCAGACGGGCTGGTGGCTGCCGTCGTCGTCGACGCCACCACCGGTGCCGTGCTGATGATGGCCTGGATGGACGACGAGGCCCTCGACCGCACCCTGACCACCCGCCGCGCCACCTACTGGTCGCGCAGCCGCCGGGAGTACTGGATCAAGGGCGAGACCAGCGGCAACACCCAGCACGTGCGCGAGGTGCGCCTCGACTGCGACGGCGACACCCTGCTGCTCCGGGTGGACCAGCGCGGCGGGGCCTGCCACACCGGCGATGACAGCTGCTTCGACGCAGACCTTCTGCTGGCCGACGACGCGGCCGGGCCTGTCCGATGACTGCCCTCGACATCCAGATCAGCCCCGACCTGGACGGTTTTCGCGCCCAGGCCCGCACCCGTCGCGTGATCAGCGTCACTGCTCGTCTGGTGGCCGACGATCTCACCCCGGTGGCTGCCTACCACCAGCTGTGCGGCACCCGGGAGCTCACCTACCTGTTCGAGTCGGCCAATGCCGGCGTCTGGTCGCGGTGGAGCTTCGTCGGGGTCAATGCCGCCGCCACGCTCACCGAGCGCGAGGGCCGCGCCCAGTGGCTGGGGCGTCGGGTCGCGGGCCTGTCCACCGACTCCGACCCGCTGACCGCGCTGCGCGAGAGCCTGCGGGTGCTGCACACCGAGCGCGATCCCGAGCTGCCGCCCTTCACCTCGGGCATGGTCGGCTACCTGGGCTATGACGTGGTGCGCCGGCTGGAGCAGCTGCCCGACACCTGCGTCGACGACCTGCAGGTGCCCGAGCTGACGATGATGCTGGCCAGCGACCTGGTGGTCTTCGACCACAAGCTGGGCGAGGTCTGGCTGGTGGCCAATGCGGTGAACTTCGACGACTCGCCCGAGCGCCTGGAGCAGGCCCACGCCGATGCTGTCGGGCGTGTCAGGGCACTGGCCGAGCAGCTGAGCCAGCCCCGACCCTCCCTGCTGGCCCAGCGGGGACCGGCCCCGACGCAACCCGTCCAACGCCAGCGCACCGACGCCGACTTCCTGGGCATGGTGGAGCAGGCCAAGGAGGAGATCCGCGCCGGCGAGATCTTCCAGGTGGTGCCCAGCCAGCGCTTCGACCTGCCCACCGAGGTCGACGCCCTGGACGTCTACCGGGAGCTGCGCGCCACCAATCCCAGCCCCTACCTGTACCTGATGCGCCTGCCCGGCTTCGCCATCGTCGGCTCCAGCCCCGAGGCGCTGGTGACGGTCACCGACGGCGTGGCGACGACTCACCCGATCGCCGGCACCCGGCCCCGCGGCGCCACGCCCGCCGAGGACCACCAGCTGGAACTGGACCTGCTGGCCGACGAGAAGGAGGCCAGCGAGCACCTGATGCTGGTCGACCTGGGGCGCAATGACCTGGGCCGGGTCTGCCGTCCCGGCACCATCGAGGTCACAGAGTTCATGCACGTGCGCCGCTACAGCCACGTGATGCACCTGGAGGCGGCCGTCACCGGTGAGGTGGCCGAGGGCACCACTGGGCTCGACGTCACCCTGGCCTGCTTCCCCGCCGGCACCCTGTCGGGCGCTCCCAAGGTGCGGGCGATGGAGATCATCGACCGTCTGGAGACCACCAGGCGTGGCATCTACGGGGGAGTGGTGGGCTACTTCGACTTCGCCGGCAATGCCGATGCCGCCATCGCCATCCGCACCGCCTTGTTGAAGGACGGCATCGCCCATGTCCAGGCCGGCGCTGGCGTGGTCGCCGACTCGGTTCCCGAGAAGGAGAACACCGAGACGCAGGACAAGGCAGCCGGGCCGCTGGACGCGGTGCGTCGCGCCGCCGGGTTGAGGAGCCTCGGCCGATGATCCCCCCAATGAAGAAGGCCAGCTCTGCGCAGAAGGCCGTCGCCTGGATCGCACCGGCCGTGGCCGCAATCCTCGCCCTGGCCCTCGCCTCGCGCTGCGGAGACCAGGCAGACCTGGTGCGGACCATTGCGTGGTCGTTGCTCGCGGCAGTCGGGCTCTCCCTGCTGGCACGACGGCTCGGCCGCCGCCTGGTCGCACTCGTCGTGCTGCTGCTGGGTGCCGGTCTGGCGATGGCCGTGGTGCGCGGCCAGGCCCACGATGCCCTGCTGGGCGCGTCGGCCCTGGCCGCAATGGGCGGGCTCACCCAACTGGTATTCGCGCCCCGCTGGGCCACCCGCGACGCCCGCTTCGACCGGACCACCGTGGGCGGACCGCCGCAGACGGATCTGGACGTGTGGAAGGCCTTCGATGCGGGCCTGGACCCCACCGCCGACCACGAGCAGCACACGAAGCCCATCCGGAGCGGAAATGACGGTAGTCTCGCTCCTCGAGAGCACTGACGACCAGGAGGACCGATGACCCACCTTCAGCACAACACGTCGCCCGAGACCCCCAAGCTGCGCGTCAAGCACGAGCGCCAGCTGCACTACCACGAAGGCAAGTCTCCCGCCGCCTGGGTCGGCACGTGGATCGCGCTCGCAGGCTTCCTGGTCCTCACCTACACCGCGAGCTTCGGCTTCGGGCGCTTTGGCTGGCCGGGCGTCATCGTCCCGGCCGCCATCATCCTCATCGGCGGCATCGTCACCCTGGTGATGAAGTCCGCCGGCTATGGAACCCCGGCCCGCGACCTGTGAGCCCCTCGGTCCTCGACCAGATCATCGTCGGTGTCCGAGCCGACATGGCCGAGCGGCAGGCCACGACTGGTCTCGCCGAGCTACGTGAACGCGCCCTGGCACGTCCCGCGGCGCTCGACGTCCTGTCGCGCCTGCGCGCTCCCGGGCTGTCGGTGATCAGCGAGGTCAAGCGATCCAGCCCGTCCAAGGGGGCGCTGGCCACCATCGAGGACCCGGCTGCCCTGGCCGCCCGGTACGAGCAGGGCGGCGCCAGCGTCGTGAGCGTCCTCACCGAGCAGCGACGCTTCAACGGCAGCCTGGCCGACCTGGACGCCGTGCGCGAGCGCGTCGGGATCCCGGTGCTGCGCAAGGACTTCGTCGTCGACCCCTACCAGGTGTGGGAGGCCCGCGCCCACGGCGCCGATCTGGTCTTGCTGATCGTCGCCGCCCTCGACGACGAGTTGCTGCGCTCCCTGCACGACCTGGTCGTCGAACTCGGCATGGCGCCGCTGGTGGAGGTGCACACCCCCGAGGAGGCGCAGCGCGCCACCGCGCTCGGCGCCGAGCTGGTGGGGGTCAACAACCGCAACCTCAAGACCCTCGAGGTGGACCTGGCGCAATTCGGCCGTCTTGTGGGACTGCTCGGCCAGGACACCGTCAAGGTGGCAGAGTCGGGTGTGCTCACCCCCGCAGACGCCGCCCTGGTGGCCTCGCAGGGGGCGGATGCCGTCCTGGTCGGCGAGGCGCTGGTGCGCCACGGCGATCCCACGGCGGCGATCCGCGCCATGGTCGCCGCGGCGGCCGCCACTTCCCAGGAGGACTGATGACCCTGCCCGATTCCCGTGGGCACTTCGACGACTTCGGGGGACGCTTCGTCCCCGAGGCCCTGCAGGCAGCCCTCGACGAGCTGCAGCAGGCCTTCACCGAGGCCGAGGCCGACCCCGACTTCCACGCCGAGCTGGCGCGCCTGCGACGCGACTACGCCGGCCGTCCCACCCCCATCTGGGAGGCGCGACGCTTCGCCGAGCACTGCGCCGCCGAGGGCTCCCAGGGCGCGACGATCGTGCTCAAGCGCGAGGACCTCAACCACACGGGCAGCCACAAGGTGAACAACGTGCTGGGTCAGGCACTGCTCACCAGGCGCATGGGCAAGAAGCGCGTCATCGCCGAGACCGGCGCCGGCCAGCACGGCGTGGCCACCGCCACCGCCGCCGCCCTGTTCGGGCTGGAGTGCCGCATCTACATGGGCAAGGTGGACACCGAGCGCCAGGCGCTGAACGTCGCCCGCATGCAGATGCTGGGCGCCGAGGTGGTGGCCGTCGAGGCCGGCTCCATGACGCTCAAGGACGCCATGAACGAGGCCATGCGCGACTGGGTGACCAATGTGGACACCACCCACTACCTGATCGGCACCGTCGCCGGCCCCGCACCCTTCCCGATGCTGGTGCGCGAGTACCAGCGCATCATCTCCACCGAGACGCGCGCCCAGGTGCTGGAGCGCTACGGTCGCCTGCCCGATGCCGTCGCAGCCTGCGTCGGTGGCGGCTCCAATGCCATGGGCATCTTCGCCGACTTCGTCCCCGATTCCGAGGTGGGCCTGTACGGCTTCGAGGCTGCCGGTGACGGGGTCGAGACGGGCCGACATGCCGCCACCATCACGGCCGGCCGCACGGGCGTGCTGCACGGCATGCGCACCTATGTCCTGATGGACGACGACGGCCAGACCATCGAGAGCCACTCCATCTCGGCGGGCCTCGACTACCCGGGCGTCGGCCCGGAGCACGCCTGGCTGGCCAAGACCGGGCGGGCGCAGTACCTGCCGGTCACCGACGCCGAGGCGATGAAGGCGCTGAAGCTGCTCACCGAGACCGAGGGCATCATGCCGGCCATCGAGTCGGCCCATGCCGTCGCCGGCGCGCAGAAGCTTGCGCTGGAGCTCACCGCGAAGGCACCCGACAGCAAGCCCCTGATCGTGGTCAACATCTCCGGCCGCGGTGACAAGGACGTCGACACCGCCATCAGCTACTTCGGCATCGACGGTTCGGTCGACGAGACCACCGGCCGCCTGGCCACCGACGAGTCGCGCAGCAAGCTCGCCGAGGACAAGGTCGAGGCCGCCGAGCACGACGTCGAGGGGGAACAGAAGTGAGCAGCTACCCCAACACCACGTTCACCGACGAGGCACGACTGGGAAAGTCCGGTCATGCCTATGCCGAGGCCCGCAACGAGGGGCGCGCCGCCCTGGTCGGCTACCTGCCGGTCGGCTTCCCGGACGTACCGGGCTCCCTCGACGCGATGAAGGCCCTGTGCGAGGGCACCGATGGCGTCGGTGTCGACGTGGTCGAGGTGGGCATGCCCTATTCAGACCCGGTGATGGACGGGCTGGCGATCCAGCACGCCACCACCCGCGCCCTGGAGCGAGGGGTGCGCACCCGTGACGTGCTGAAGGCGGTCGAGGCCGTCGCTGCCACCGGGACGCGCGCCACCGCGATGATCTACTGGAACCTGGTGGAGACCTACGGCGTGGATTCCTTCGCCCGAGACTTCGCCAATGCCGGCGGATGCGGCCTGATCACGCCCGACCTGATCCCCGACGAGGCGGACGCCTGGATGGCCGCCTCCGAGGAGCACGGCCTGGACCGGATCTTCCTGGTGGCGCCGTCGTCCACCGATGCCCGGATCGCCTCCACCCTGGATGCCTGCCGCGGCTGGGTCTATGCCACCAGCGTGATGGGCGTCACCGGGGCCCGCACCAGCACCTCCTCGGCCGCGCCGGCCCTGGTGGCGAGGGTCCGCGAGGCCCGTCCGGAGCTGCCGGTCGGCGTCGGACTGGGCGTCTCGAACGGTGCCCAGGCAGCGGAGCTGGCGCAGGTGGCCGATGGCGTCATCGTCGGCTCGGCACTGGTGCACTGCCTGCTGCGCAACGAGGAGTCGGGCAGCCGTGACCTGGCCGAGCTGCGGGCGCTGGTCGACGACCTGGCCCGCGGCGTGCGTGGCGAGGCCTGATCCGGCCGTGCTGCTGAGCATTCCCAGCCCCGGCTGGTCGGCCTTCCACCTGGGCCCCGTGGCGATCCACGCCTATGCCCTGTGCATCCTGGCGGGGATCGTCGCCGGCTCGGTGCTGGCCCGTCGCCGCTACCAGGCGCAGGGCGGCGATCCGCAGGTCTTCGAGGACGTTCTGGCCGTCGCCGTGGTCTCGGGCATCGTCGGGGCGCGGCTCTACCACGTCATCACCGACCACCAGCTCTACTTCGGCCCCGGCCGCAACCCGGTCGAGGCGCTCTACATCTGGAATGGCGGGCTGGGGATCTGGGGGGCGGTGGCCGCCGGTGCGCTGGCGGTGTGGGTGATGTCGCGGCGCAAGGGCTTCTCCTTCGCCGCCTTCGCCGATGCCGGTGCGCCCGGACTGCTGCTGGCCCAGGCCATCGGGCGGCTGGGCAACTGGTTCAACCAGGAGCTCTTCGGGCGCCCCACCACGCTGCCGTGGGGCCTGGAGATCGACCCTGCCCACCGCCCCTCGGGCTTCGAGCAGTTCGCCACCTTCCACCCCACCTTCGCCTACGAGATGGGGTGGAACCTGGCCGGCGTGCTCGTGCTGCTGTGGGCCGAGCGGCGCTTCCGGCTGGCCCGCGGGCGCGTCTTCGCGCTCTACGTCGTCGTCTACTGCCTTGGTCGGCAGTGGATCGAGCACCTTCGCATCGACAGCGTGAACCACGTGGGCGGATTCCGGCTCAACGAGTACACCTCGCTCGTCGTGCTCCTCTGCGGGCTGCTGGCCTTCGTGCTGCTGGGCCGGCGACACAGGGGCGACGTGTCCAGCATGTGACGCGTAACGTCCCAGAAACATTGCCTCTCTAGCTTCGTCCGGGTCGGGAGACCGACCCCGACGATCGGAGATGAGCATGACCGTCTTTCCCCAGCGCCCCGCCCAGGGGCTCTACCGCCCCGAGCAGGAGCACGACGCGTGCGGCGTGGCCTTCGTGGCACGCCTGACCGCGGAGCCCTCCCACGAGATCGTCGCCCAGGGCCTGGAGGCCCTGCGCAACCTCGACCATCGCGGCGCCACCGGCGCTGACGAGGCAGCCGGTGACGGCGCCGGGATCATGATCCAGGTGCCCGACGACTTCCTGCGCGAGGCAAGCGGCCTCGCCCTGCCCGAACCGGGCGCCTATGCGGTCGGGATGGCCTTCCTTCCCGTCGACGAGGCAGCCCGCGACCTGGCCCGGATCAGCATCGAGAAGATCGCCCTGGAGGAGGGACTGAAGGTCCTCGGCTGGCGCGACGTGCCCGTCGAGACCCAGGGCCTGAGCCCCATCTCGCTGGGCGCCATGCCACACATGGCACACCTGCTGGTCTCCAGCCGCAGTGGGGAGCAGGGCCTCGATCTCGACCGCCTGGTCTACGTGCTGCGTCGCCGCGCCCAGAACGAGGCCGGCGTCTACTTCGCCTCGCTGAGCTCGCGCACCCTGGTCTACAAGGGCATGCTGACCACCGGCCAGCTGGAGCAGGTCTACCCCGAGCTCCACGACGAGCGGGTCCGCTCGGCCCTGGCCCTGGTGCACTCGCGCTTCAGCACAAACACCTTCCCCGCCTGGGAGCTGAGCCATCCCTTCCGGATGATCGCCCACAACGGCGAGATCAACACGCTCAAGGGCAACCGCAACTGGATGCGGGCTCGCGAGGCACTGCTGTCCAGCGACCTCATCCCCGGCGACCTCGAGCGCCTCTACCCGATCTGCACCCCCGGCGGGTCCGACTCGGCCAGCTTCGACGAGGTGCTGGAGCTGCTGCACCTGGCCGGGCGCAAGCTGCCCCACGCGGTGCTGATGATGGTTCCCGAGGCGTGGCAGAAGGACACGGAGATGAGCCGCGCCCACCGCGACTTCTACGAGTTCCACGCCCACGTGATGGAACCGTGGGACGGCCCGGCCTGTGTCACCTTCACCGACGGCACCCAGATCGGCGGCGTGCTCGACCGCAACGGCCTGCGCCCCGCCCGCTACTGGGTGACCACCGACGACCGCGTCATCTTCGCCTCGGAGGCGGGCGTGCTGCCCGTCGACCCCGCCGAGGTGGTGCAGAAGGGCCGCCTGCAGCCCGGCCGGATGTTCCTGGTGGACCTCGACGAGCACCGCATCGTCACCGACGAGGAGGTCAAGGACTCCCTGGCCGCCGAGCACCCCTACGGCCAGTGGCTGGCCGAGGGCCGGCTGAACCTCGACGAACTGCCCGAGCGCACCCACATCGTGCACTCGCACGCCTCGGTGACCCGTCGCCAGCAGCTGTTCGGCTACACCCACGAGGAGCTGCGCCTGGTGGTGGCCCCGATGGCCAACACGGGCGCCGAGACGATCGGGTCGATGGGCAGCGACACCCCGCTCGCGGCGCTCAGCGACCGGCCGAAGACGCTCTTCGACTACTTCACCCAGCTCTTCGCCCAGGTGACCAATCCGCCGCTGGACGCCATCCGCGAGGAGATGGTCACCAGCCTGGCCGGCACCATCGGTCCCGAGGCCAACCTGTTGAGCCCCGGGCCGGAGTCCTGCCGCCAGATGGTGATCCCGTACCCGATCATCGACTCCGACCAGCTGGCCAAGATCATCCGCATCAATGCCGACGGCGAGCACCCCGACTACCAGGCGCACGTGGTGCGCGGGCTCTACCCGGTCGACGGCGGCGGCGAGGCGCTGCGTCGCCGGCTGGACGAGATCCGCGCCGAGGTGAGCCAGGCGATCGCCGACGGCGCGCGAACCATCGTGCTCTCCGACCGGCACGCCGACCGCGAGCTGGCACCGATCCCGTCACTGCTGCTCACCAGCACCATCCACCACCACCTGGTGCGGGAGAAGACCCGCACCATGGCCGGCCTGGTCGTCGAGGCCGGCGACGTCCGCGAGGTGCACCACGTCGCGCTGCTGGTCGGCTACGGCGCGGCCGCGGTCAACCCCTACCTGGTCTTCGAGTCCGCCGAGGACATGGCCCGCCATGAGCTCTACGTGCAGACCGAGCCGGAGCAGGCCATCGGCAATGTCTACAAGGCACTGGGCAAGGGCGTGCTCAAGGTGATGAGCAAGATGGGCATCAGCACCATCCAGAGCTACACCGGCGCCCAGGTCTTCGAGGCAATCGGGCTTCGCAGCGACTTCGTCGAGGAGTACTTCACCGGAACCCCCACCCGGATCGAGGGCATCGGACTCGACGAGGTGGCCCGTGAGGTGCAGCTGCGCCACGAGCGCGCCTACCCGATCACGTCCAAGACGCCGCACCGCACCCTCGACGTCGGCGGCGAGTACCAGTGGCGTCGCGAGGGCGAGGAGCACCTGTTCACGCCCGAGACCGTCTTCCGGCTGCAGCACGCCACCCGCACCGGACGCTACGAGGTCTTCAAGCGCTACACCGACCTGGTCAACGACAACTCCCGACGCCTGATGACGCTGCGCTCGCTGCTGGACTTCAGCTCCGAGAGGCCCAGCATCAGCATCGACGAGGTGGAGCCGGTCAGCGAGATCGTCAAGCGCTTCTCCACCGGCGCGATGAGCTACGGCTCGATCAGCCAGGAGGCCCACGAGACGCTGGCGATCGCGATGAACCGCATCGGCGGCAAGTCGAACACCGGCGAGGGTGGCGAGGACGCCGAGCGCCTGCACGACCCACAGCGCCGCAGCGCCATCAAGCAGGTGGCCAGCGGCCGCTTCGGCGTCACCAGCGAGTACCTCAGCCATGCCACCGACATCCAGATCAAGATGGCCCAGGGCGCCAAGCCCGGCGAGGGCGGCCAGCTGCC
>NZ_JBHWOO010000293.1:0-14949 GCF_043424415.1 Luteococcus sp.
TCCATGTCGGCTCCTTGCCCGTCGTCTCTGGGGGCTGGCTGCCAAGCCTGCCACTCCCAGGGCAGGGGCGGAAGGGACTTGGTGGCCAATTTGTGTTCGATGGTGTGGACATGCCAGAATCGTCAAGTTGCTCCGATGGAGATGGCGCGTCACGTGAGGTGCGTCCTGATCCTGGGCAGTCGCCGTGTGATCGGAACTGAAGTGGGCACCAACAACGGAAAAGAGCGTTTGTAGGTGCCACACAGTTGCGACACGCCCGACCGCGGGGGTCGGGGATCGAGGGAAATGCATGGCCGTGGAGGCCACTTCCCGAAGGTCAAGACCTCCCATCGAGCAGAGGGGAGGACCCATCCGGGTCCTCCGACGCGAAAGCCGGAATCCTCCGGACCAAGCTTGGACGAGTAGAAGGAACAACTGTGGCGGGACAAAAGATCCGCATCAGGCTCCGTGCCTATGACCATGAGGTCATCGACTCGTCGGCGCGCAAGATCGTCGACACGGTGACCCGTACGGGTGCCAAGGTTGCCGGCCCGGTGCCGCTTCCGACCGAGAAGAACGTGTTCTGTGTGATCCGTTCGCCCCACAAGGACAAGGACAGCCGCGAGCACTTCGAGATGCGCACCCACAAGCGGCTCATCGACATCCTCGATCCCACCCCGAAGACGGTCGACTCGCTGATGCGACTCGACCTGCCGGCCGGTGTGGACATCGAGATCAAGCTCCCGTGAGGTCTGAGAACATGACTGCAACCGAACGCAAGGTGAAGGGTCTGCTGGGCACCAAGCTCGGCATGACCCAGCTGTGGGACGAGAACAACCGCGTCGTCCCCGTGACCGTGATCCAGGCCGGCCCCTGTGTCGTCACCCAGGTGCGCACCCCCGAGGTCGACGGCTACAACGCCGTCCAGCTCGGCTTTGGCGCCATCAAGACCAAGAAGGTCACCAAGCCCGTGGGCGGCCACTTCGAGAAGGCTGGCGTGAACCCGCGCAAGCACCTCGTCGAGCTGCGCACCTCCGATGCCTCGGAGTACACCCTGGGCCAGGAGATCACCGCCGAGACCTTCGCCTCCGCCGACGTCGTCGACGTCACCGGCGTGAGCAAGGGCAAGGGCACCGCCGGTGTCATGAAGCGCCACGGCTTCAAGGGTCTGCGCGCCACCCACGGTGTGCACCGCAAGCACCGCTCGCCGGGCTCCATCGGTGGCTGCTCGACCCCCGGTCGCGTCTTCAAGGGAATGCGCATGGCCGGTCGCATGGGTGTCGACAAGGTCACCGTCCAGAACCTGACCATCCACGCTGTCGACGCCGAGCGCGGCCTCATCCTGGTCCGCGGCGCGATCCCGGGCAACAAGGGTTCGCTGGTCGTCGTTCGCAGCGCTGCCAAGAAGGGTGATGTCGCATGAGCGAGTCGCTGAAGGTCGACGTCCTCGGCGTCGACGGCAACAAGGCCGGCACCGTCGATCTCCCCGCGGAGATCTTCGACGTGCAGACCAACATCCCGCTGATCCACCAGGTCGTCGTGGCCCAGCAGGCCGCGGCCCGCCAAGGCACGCACGCCACCAAGACCCGCGGCCAGGTCCGCGGCGGTGGCATCAAGCCCTGGCGCCAGAAGGGCACCGGTCGTGCCCGTCACGGCTCGCGTCGTTCGCCCATCTGGGTCGGCGGTGGCACCGTTCACGGTCCCCAGCCCCACGGCTACAGCCAGCGCACCCCCAAGAAGATGATCGCCGCCGCGATCAAGGGTGCCCTGTCCGATCGCGCTCGTGACGGCAAGGTCTTCGTCCTGGACCAGATCGTGTCCAGTGAGACCCCCAACACCAAGGCTGCCCTCAAGACCCTCTCGGCCGTCGGTGACGTCAGCAAGCTGCTGGTGGTCCTCGATCGCACCGACGAGGTCACCTGGATGAGCCTGCGCAATGTCGCCACCGTGCACGTCATCGCCGTTGACCAGCTCAACGCCTATGACGTCCTGGTCAACGACGGCGTGGTCTTCACCAAGGCCGCCCTGGACACCTACACCGCTGGTCCCGCCAAGGGCAAGAGCGTCAAGGCCGTGGCCACCGAGTCCGAGGCCGCTGCAGAGGAGACCCAGAAGTGACCGAATCTGTGAAGATCCGCGACCATCGCGACATCCTGCTCGCGCCGGTCGTGAGCGAGAAGAGCTATGGGCTGCTCGACGAGAACAAGTACACCTTCCTCGTCGCCCCGCACGCGAACAAGACCGAGATCAAGATCGCCGTCGAGGCCATCTTCAACGTCAAGGTCACCGGTGTGAACACCATCAACCGCCCCGGCAAGACGCGCCGCACCCGCTTCGGCATGGGCAAGCGTCCTGACACCAAGCGCGCGATCGTGTCCGTGGCCGAAGGCCAGCGCATCGACATCTTTGGAGGTCCGGTCGCCTGACCGGACGGACGCTGAGACAAGGAAACTGAGACCTCATGGGTATCCGTAAGTACAAGCCGACTACGCCGGGCCGTCGCGGCTCGAGCGTGGCCGACTTCGTCGAACTGACTCGTTCCACGCCGGAGAAGTCGCTGCTGGCCCCCAAGTCGAAGACCGGTGGCCGCAACAACTCTGGCCGTATCACCACCCGTCACATCGGTGGTGGCCACAAGCAGGCCTACCGCATCATCGACTTCAAGCGCTACGACAAGGACGGCGTGCCGGCCAGGGTCGCTCACATCGAGTACGACCCCAACCGCACCGCCCGCATCGCGCTGCTGCACTACGCCGATGGTGAGAAGCGCTACATCATCGCTCCCCAGGGCCTGGCCCAGGGTGCGACGGTCAGCGCCGGTGAAGGTGCCGACATCAAGCCCGGCAACAACCTGGCCCTCAAGAACATCCCGGTCGGCACCACCGTGCACGCCGTGGAGATGCGTCCCGGTGGCGGCGCGAAGCTCGGCCGTAGCGCCGGCGCGTCGATCCAGCTGGTCGCTCGTGAGGGCAAGCACGCCACGCTGCGCATGCCTTCGGGCGAGATGCGCATGGTGGACGTGCGCTGCCGCGCCACCGTTGGAGCCGTCGGCAATGCCGAGCAGTCCAACATCAACTGGGGCAAGGCTGGCCGCAGCCGCTGGAAGGGCGTCCGCCCGACCGTGCGTGGTGTGGTCATGAACCCGATCGACCACCCGCACGGTGGTGGCGAGGGCCGTACCTCGGGTGGTCGTCACCCGGTGTCGCCCTGGGGCAAGCCTGAGGGTCGCACCCGCGACAAGAACAAGGCGAGCAGCCGCCTCATCATCCGTCGCCGCAAGTCCGGCAAGAAGCGCTGATTGGGAGCCTGAGGAAAAATGCCACGTAGCTTGAAGAAGGGTCCCTTCGTCGACGAGCACCTGACCAAGAAGGTCGATGCCCAGAACGAAAAGGGAACCAAGAACGTCATCAAGACCTGGTCGCGCCGATCCATGAACGTGCCCGACATGCTGGGTCACACCATCGCCGTGCACGACGGCCGCAAGCATGTCCCGGTCTTCGTGACCGAGGCCATGATCGGCCACAAGCTGGGCGAGTTCGCTCCCACGCGTACCTTCAAGGGTCACGTGAAGGACGACAAGAAGGCGCGCCGCCGCTGAGCGGGCGAGACAAGGAACAGATCAAGCAATGAGCAACAACGAAAGCCGGCCCAGCCGTCGCGCTGCCCTGCTCGGGGATCGTCCTGGCTCGTACGCCATCGCGCGTCACGTCCGGATGAGCCCGATGAAGGTGCGTCGCGTCGTCGACCTCGTGCGTGGAATGGGCGTCAACGATGCCCTGGTCACGCTGAAGTTCGCCCCGCAGGCCGCATCCGATCCCGTCTACAAGGTGCTGGCCTCGGCCGTCGCCAACGCGGAGAACACCGAGAGCCTGCGTGCCGACGACCTGTTCGTCTCGCAGATCTTCGTCGACGAGGGCGTGACCATGCGTCGCATCCGTCCCCGCGCGAAGGGCTCCGCGAGCCGCATCCTCAAGCGCGCCAGCCACATCACCGTGGTTGTCGAGCCCAAGACCAACAAGACCGCCACTGAGAGCAAGAAGGGAGCCTGAGCATGGGCCAGAAGATCAACCCGCATGGCTTCCGCCTCGGCATCACCACCGACCACAAGACCCGCTGGTACGCCGAGAAGCAGTACGCGGCCTTCGTTGGTGAAGACGTCAAGATCCGCCAGTACCTGCTCAAGAACCTCGAGCGTGCCGGCATCTCCTCGATCGAGATCGAGCGTCGTTCCGAGCGCGTGACCATCTTCCTGTACGCCGCTCGTCCGGGCATCGTCATCGGCCGCAATGGCGCCGAGGCGGAGCGCATCCGCGGTGCACTGGAGAAGCTCACCGGCAAGCAGATCCAGCTGAACATCCTCGAGGTCAAGAACCCCGAGATCGATGCCCAGCTGGTTGCCCAGGGTGTGGCCGAGCAGCTCGGCGCCCGCGTGGCCTTCCGCCGCGCGATGCGCAAGGCTCAGCAGACTGCGATGCGTTCGGGTGCCCAGGGCATCCGCATCAAGTGCTCCGGCCGTCTGGGCGGAGCCGAGATGAGCCGCTCCGAGGGCTACCGCGAAGGCCGTGTGCCTCTGCACACCCTGCGTGCCGACATCGACTACGGCTTCTACGAGGCCCGGACCACCTACGGCCGCATCGGCGTGAAGGTCTGGATCTACAAGGGCGACGTCACCGGCACCCGCGCCGAGCGCGCTGCCCAGAAGGCCGCCCGCGCTGCCGCCCCCGGTGGCCGCCAGCGTCCCGGCCGTGGCCGTGGCCGTGGCGACCGTCCGGAGCGCGGTGGACGCCGTCGTGCCGACCAGGCGCGCAATGACAATCCCGCCGAGGCCCAGCAGAGCCAGGCACCGGCGGCCGAGAACGCAGGAGCCTGAGCATGCTGATTCCTCGTCGTGTGAAGTACCGCAAGCAGCACCACCCCAAGCGTGACGGCATGGCCAAGGGTGGCACCAAGCTCGCCTTCGGTGAGTACGGCATCCAGGCCCTGGAGAGCTCCTACCTGACCAACCGTCAGATCGAGGCTGCTCGTATCGCCATGACCCGTCACATCAAGCGTGGTGGCAAGGTGTGGATCAACGTCTACCCCGACCGCCCGCTGACCAAGCACCCTGCCGAGTCCCGAATGGGCTCCGGCAAGGGTTCGCCCGAGTTCTGGGTCGCCAACATCAAGCCCGGCCGTGTGCTCTTCGAGCTCTCCGGTGTTGATGAGGAGACCGCTCGCGAGGCCATGCGCCTGGCGATCCACAAGCTGCCCTTCAAGGCTCGCTTCATCAAGCGCGAAGCAGGTGAAATCTGATGGCAAAGACCACTGCCACCGCCGCCGAACTGCGCGGCCTCAGCCGTGACGACCTGAATGCCAAGGTCCTCGAGCTGAAGGAAGAGCTGTTCACGCTGCGCTTCCAGGCCGCCACCGGCCAGCTGGAGTCCCATGGACGTCTGCGTGAGGTTCGCAAGGACATCGCCCGCATCTACACCGTGCTCCAGGAGCGCAACCTGGGCATCGTCGACGACCCTGAGAAGAAGGCCTGACATGAGCGAGAACACCACTGTCGAGACCGAGGGCCGTACCTCGAGCCGCAAGGTTCGCGAGGGTCTGGTCGTGTCGGACAAGATGGACAAGACGATCGTCGTGTCCGTCGAGGACCGCGTGAAGCACCCCCTCTACGGCAAGGTCATGACCAAGACCGTGCGCCTCAAGGCCCACGACGAGACCAACGACGCCGGCACCGGTGACCGGGTCCGCATCATGGAGACCCGTCCCACCTCCGCCACCAAGCGTTGGCGCCTGATCGAGGTCATCGAGCGCGCGAAGTGATCGATGTTGCCTCTGCAACACGCTGACGAGGGGCCCGTCCACCAGGACGGGCCCCTCGTCATGTCGGCGGATGGGGGAGCGCACCACCCTCGATTGGTGCTCAAGTCCCGTCTGGTTTAGACTTGAGAAGTTGGCTTGGAGACTGTCGTGCCCAAATTTCCCTCGGGGATTCGGGTCCTCGATCTCTCGGCCCAGGGCCTGGGGCCCATTGCCTGCGGGCTTCGGCCCGGGGTTGTCCACCCCTCCTGGCAAAATCCAGGGGGACCAGATCAAGCTTCATCAGGCCCTCACGGGAACCGGTGAAGCGAAGGAGAATCAATGATCCAGCAGGAGTCGCGGCTCAAGGTCGCCGACAACACTGGTGCCAAGGAACTCTTGTGCATCCGTGTTCTCGGTGGCTCGAAGCGCCGCTACGCCGGTCTCGGCGACACCATCGTGTGCACCGTCAAGGATGCCATCCCCGGCGGCAACGTGAAGAAGGGTGACGTCGTCAAGGCCGTCATCGTTCGCACCGTCAAGGAAGCCCGTCGCGTCGACGGTTCCTACATCAAGTTCGACGAGAACGCGGCCGTGATCCTGAAGAACGACGGGGAGCCCCGCGGCACCCGCATCTTCGGCCCGGTTGCCCGTGAGCTGCGCGACAAGAAGTACATGCGCATCGTCTCGCTCGCCCCGGAGGTGATCTGACATGAAGTCGCTCCACGTCAAGAAGGGTGACCGCGTCAAGGTCATCGCTGGCAAGGACAAGGGCACCATCGGCGAGGTCATCGCCGTCGATGTCGAACGCGAGCGCGTGACCGTCGAGGGCGTCAACATCGCCAAGCGTCACCTGCGCGACCAGGCCAATGCGGCCGGCCAGCAGACCAAGGGCGGCATCATCGCGTCCGAGGCCCCCATCCACGTCTCCAACGTCCAGCTGGTCATCGGTACCGGCAAGGACGCCCAGGTGACCCGCGTCGGCTACAAGCGCGTCGAGGTCTCCAAGCGTCGTCCCGACGGTTCGGAATACACGACCACCCGCAGCGTCCGCATCGCTCGCAAGACGGGGGAGGAGATCTGATGAGCACCGAGACCACCACCACCCGTGAGCTGCCTCGCCTGAAGCAGAAGTACCGCGAGGAGATCCGCCCCGCGCTGCAGGACGAGTTCGGCTTCGCCAACCCGATGCTGATTCCCGGCCTCACCAAGATCGTGGTGAACATGGGTGTCGGCGACGCCGCCAATGACTCCAAGGTCATGGACGGCGCCATCCGCGACCTGACCGCCATCACCGGCCAGAAGCCGCAGGTGACCAAGGCCCGCAAGTCGATCGCCCAGTTCAAGCTGCGTGAGGGCCAGCCCATCGGCTGCCACGTCACGCTGCGTGGCGACCGGATGTGGGAGTTCGCCGACCGTCTGCTGACGCTGGCCCTGCCGCGAATCCGCGACTTCCGCGGCCTCAACGGCAACCAGTTCGACGGTCTGGGCAACTACACCTTCGGCCTGAACGAGCAGGTCATGTTCCTGGAGATCGACCAGGACAAGATCGACCGCGTTCGTGGCATGGACATCACCTTCGTGACGACCGCCTCGAACAATGAGCAGGGCAAGGCGCTGCTCAAGCACCTCGGCTTCCCCTTCAAGGAGGTCGACGACCCCAAGGCCAAGAAGGTGCGTCGCGGTCCGGCGTACTACAAGAAGAAGAAGTGAGGCGCTGAACCATGGCCAAGACAGCCCTGAAGGTCAAGCAGGCTCGTACCCCCAAGTTCGGCGTCCGCGCCTACACCCGCTGCCAGAAGTGCGGTCGACCGAAGTCGGTCTACCGCAAGTTCGGTCTGTGCCGCGTGTGCCTGCGCGAGATGGCCCACGCTGGCCAGCTGCCCGGCGTGACCAAGTCGTCCTGGTGACGCTGAGCCACTGAACCCGTCGCCGACGGGGGGTCTCGACCCACCGTCGGCGCACACCGCGCATGGCCTCGCCGAGGCACAGTGCGCACCAGATCTTCCCGGCCGCCGGTCGGGACAAAGCGCGAAAGGTCATGTCTGGGTGTACCCGGGCATGAAACCGTCGCGAGAAAGAAGTGCAAACAGCCATGACAATGACTGATCCGATCGCAGACATGCTCACGCGTCTGCGCAATGCCAACCAGGCATTCCACGACGAGACCTCGATGCCGAGCTCGAAGATCAAGGTGGGTATCGCCGAGATCCTCAAGGCCCAGGGTTACATCAGTGACTTCGAGGTCGTCGAGCCCGGTGAGGGCGAGGTCGGCAAGACCCTCAAGATCACCCTGAAGTTCAGCGAGGACCGCAAGCGCGCCATCGCTGGGCTCCGTCGCATCAGCAAGCCCGGCCTGCGCGTCTACGCCAAGTCGACTGCGTTGCCCAAGGTTCTGGGTGGGATGGGCATCGCCATCATCTCCACCTCGCAGGGTCTGCTGACCGACGGCGAAGCACATGCCAAGTCCGTGGGCGGCGAAGTCCTCGCCTACGTCTGGTGACCCGGCGAGACTGATAAGGAGAATTTGATGTCACGTATTGGCAAGCTCCCGATCACCGTCCCGTCCGGTGTCGAGGTGAAGCTGGATGGCCAGAACGTCGAGGTGAAGGGTCCCAAGGGAACCCTGAGCCACGTCGTCCCCGAGCCGATCAAGATCACGAAGAATGACGAGGGCCTCCTGGAGGTCGCTCGCCCCAATGACGAGCGTGAGAGCCGCTCGCTGCACGGCCTGACCCGCACCCTGGTGAACAACATGGTCATCGGTGTCACCGAGGGCTACGAGAAGAAGCTCGAGATCGTTGGCGTCGGCTACCGCGTCATCTCCAAGGGTCCCAAGCAGCTGGAGTTCGCGCTCGGCTTCTCGCACCCCGTCATCGTCGATGCCCCCGAGGGCATCACCTTTGCCGTCGAGAAGCCCACCGCCTTCAGCGTGCAGGGCATCGACAAGCAGGTGGTCGGCGAGGTCGCGGCCAACATCCGCAAGCTCCGCAAGCCCGAGCCGTACAAGGGCAAGGGCGTGCGTTACGCCGGCGAGCAGGTTCGCCGCAAGGTCGGAAAGGCTGGTAAGTGACCATGGCTATCTCTCTGGCAGTCCGCAAGGGACTGGCTCCGAAGACTGCGTCGCGTCTGCGTCGCCAGGCTCGTGGCCGCAAGAAGATCGCAGGTTCGGCCGAGCGTCCGCGCATGGTCGTCACCCGTTCTGCGCGCCACATCGGCGTGCAGGTGATCGACGACGTGAAGGGCCACACGCTGGCCCAGGCCTCCAGCATGGAGGCTGCCGTCCGCGGTGCGGAGGGCGACAAGTCGGCCAAGGCCAAGAAGGTCGGCGAGCTGATCGCCGAGCGTTCCAAGGCTGCAGGCATCGACCAGGTGGTCTTCGACCGCGCCGGCAACAAGTACCACGGCCGCATCGCTGCGCTGGCTGACGCCGCGCGCGAGGCTGGCCTCGGGTTCTGATCACGACTGAAAGGCAAAAGACGATGAGTGAAACTCAGCGCCGCGGTGGCGGTGCAGGAGGCGGCGAGCGTCGGGGTCGTGAGGACCGTCGAGGCAACAACCGCCAGCAGGAGGTCAAGTCCGAGTACCTGGAGCGCGTGGTTGCGATCAACCGTGTCGCCAAGGTGGTCCAGGGTGGCCGTCGCTTCAGCTTCACCGCACTGGTTGTGGTGGGCGACGGCGAGGGCACCGTGGGCGTCGGCTACGGCAAGGCCAAGGAGGTGCCTGCGGCGATCGCCAAGGGTGTCGAGGAGGCCAAGAAGCACTTCTTCAAGGTGCCGCTGGTCCAGCGCACGATCCCGCACCCCGTGCAGGGCGAGAAGGCTGCCGGTGTCGTGATGCTGCGTCCGGCTTCGCCCGGTACCGGTGTCATCGCCGGTGGCTCGGTCCGCGCCGTGCTGGAGTGCGCTGGCGTGCACGACATCCTGGCCAAGTCCCTGGGCTCGCCCAATGCCATCAATGTGGTCCACGCCACGGTCGAGGCACTGCAGAGCCTGGAGGAGCCCGAGCAGATCGCGAAGCGTCGCGGCATGTCCGTCGAGGACGTGGCCCCCGCCGCCCTGCTCAAGGCCCGCAAGGAAGGGGCGTCCAACTGATGGCTCGTCTCAAGGTGACCCAGCTGAAGTCTGGCATCGGCAGCAAGCAGAACCACAAGGAGACCCTGCGCACGCTGGGTCTCAAGAGGATCGGCGACGTTGTGGTGAAGGAAGACCGCCCCGAGATTCGTGGCATGGTCAAGTCCGTTCAGCACCTCGTGGCCGTGGAAGAGGTGGAGTGACATGGCGTTGAAGGTTCATCACCTGCGTCCTGCCCCCGGCGCGAAGACCGCCAAGACCCGTGTTGGCCGCGGTGAGGGCTCGAAGGGCAAGACCGCTGGCCGCGGTACCAAGGGCACCGGCGCACGCAAGAACGTGCCCGAGTCCTTCGAGGGTGGCCAGATGCCGATGCACATGCGTCTGCCGAAGGTCAAGGGCTTCAAGAACCCCTTCCGCACCGAGTACCAGGTCGTCAACGTCGGCACCATCGGCGAGCTCTTCCCCGAGGGTGGAGCCGTCACGGTGGCCGACCTCGTGGCCAAGGGCGCTGTCCGCAGCGGCCGTCTGGTCAAGGTCCTGGGCAGCGGCGACCTGCAGGTTGCCGTCCAGGTGAGCGCTGACGCGTTCACCGGCTCGGCCAAGGAGAAGATCGAGAAGGCGGGCGGTTCGGTCACCGAGCTGTGACCCTCGTCGTCTGACGCAGCGGGGCAGCACCTTCGGGTGCTGCCCCGTTCTGCATGCCCGGTTGCGCAGCTCATGCCGGTGGGGCAGTGGTGGGACGTGAAGGTTCCACGGGATCAATCCTTGTGAGGGGCTCCTGCGGCAAAGGTCATTCTTCGGTCACAACTGGGTCACCGTTGCCCCAATTCCTTGACTGGTGCTCGAAGCGGGAGGCAATGTTGCCGACGCGACGAGGGTCCATGCCGGTGGGCCACGTGCACCTCACAGAAAGGACGTCCGTGCTCCGCTTCCTGCTTCGGCGTCTTGCCAACTACGCGGTGCTGCTGTTCATCGCAGTCTCGTTGGCCTACCTGATGGCGTCGGTCACGATGGACCCACGCAATGCCTTCGACTGGTCGAATCCCGACCTGAACCGTGATGCGGTCAACGCCACGCTCACGAGTTACAACATCAACCCGGACACCTCGCCGCTGCTGCGCTACAGCCGCTGGCTGAAGGAGGTCTTCGGCCACTGGAACTGGGGCTACACGCCCAAGGGTGAGGCGGTCAACGAACTGATGTCCACGAAGGTGTGGGTCTCGGTGCGCCTGGTGAGCATCGGCACCCTGCTGGGCATGGTGGTCGGCGTCAGCCTGGGCGCCTGGACTGCGGTGCGCCAGTACTCCTTCGCCGACCGCGGCTTCTCGCTGCTGGCCCTGCTGCTGATCTCCACGCCCACCGTCGTGCTGGCCGTGACGCTGCAGATGATCGCCACCTGGATCAACACGGCCGCGGGCTACCCGGTCTTCGAGTTCATCGGCGAGACCGGCCAGTCCGCTCCCGGCTTCTTCCCGCGCCTGCTCGACCGCCTGCAGCACCTGCTGCTGCCGACGCTCTCGCTCTCCCTGATGCAGATGGCCAGCTACTCCCGCTACCAGCGCAACCTGATGCTGGACACGCTGGGTGCCGACTATGTCCGTACCGCCCGGGCCAAGGGCCTGCGCAAGGGCAAGGCGATCCGTCGCCATGCCCTGCGCAATGCCATCATCCCGATGGCCACGCAGCTGGCCTTCAGCGTCGCCCTGGTCTTCACTGGCGCGGCCATGACGGAGAAGATCTACGGCTGGCACGGCATGGGTGCCTACTCGGTGGAGGCCATCGGCGCCCAGGACATCAACGGTTCGGTTGCCGTGGCCGCCTTCTCGGGCGTGTGCGTGCTCACCGGCGCCGTGCTGTCCGACATCCTCATCGCCGCCATCGACCCGCGCGTGCGCACGAACTAGGAGCTCCGACATGACGAACATGGAACCGGAAGTCGGCCCCAAGTCCGAGGTGGATGCCACCGCCAAGACGGCCCAGCTGCTGGGCGATGTCGAGAAGCACGAGATGCGCAAGCCCGACGACGAGCAGCCGGTGCTCGACAAGGGCGAGAAGCAGATGTCGCGCGGCCGACTCATCATGAAGCGCTTCTGGCGCCCGTTGAGTGCCAAGCTCGGCGTCATCGGGCTGGGCTTCATCCTGCTCCTGGCCCTGGTCGGGCCCCACATCGGCCAGTGGAAGTACGACGACGTCGACAGCGACTGGTTCCTGTCACCTCCGTCGAACCTGCACTGGTTCGGTACCACCCAGGGCGGACGCGATGTCTTCGCGATGAGCATGGAGGGCCTGCGCAAGTCACTGATGATCGGCTTCAGCGTCGCCATCCTGCAGGTGATCATCGCCTCGCTCGTGGGGGCCTCGGCCGCCTACTTCGGCAAGCGTGTGGAGAAGACCATCCTGTGGATCATCGACCTGATGCTGGTGATCCCCTCCTTCCTGCTGATTGCCATCCTGAGCCAGACCCTCGGCGGCCGCCAGGGTGCGACCTGGGTCTTCATCCTGATGCTGGTGGCCTTCAGCTGGATGCTGAGCGCCCGTGTGGTGCGCGCGATGACGCTGAGTGTGGTGAACCTGGACTATGTCAACGCGGCCAGGTTCATGAACGTCCCCTCCTGGGTGATCATCACCAAGCACGTCATCCCGAACATCTCCTCCTACCTGATCATCGATGGCACCCTCGCGGTGGCCTACGCGATCATCAGCGAGACGGCGCTCAGCTACTTCGGCTTCGGCGTCCAGCCCCCCGACACCTCGCTCGGCACCCTGCTGGCCGAGGGCAACCAGACGGCCACCACCTTCCCGTGGGTCTTCCTGGCGCCCGCAGCCCTGCTGGTGCTCACCCTGGTGTCGGTCAACTTCATCGGTGACGCCCTGCGCGACGCCATCGATCCGTCCTCGAAGTCCGGAGGCAAGGCATGAGCCACCCCGCACCCACCACGAATCCCTCGGCCACCCAGGTGGGAGGGCACGACCTGCCCACCGCCCAGGCTGGGGTCCCGGTCCTCAAGGTCAGCGACCTGAACGTCCGCTTCCCCTCCGAGGACGGCATCGTGCATGCCGTGCGCGGGGTCAACCTGTCGGTCAACAGCGGCGAGGTGCTCGGCATCGTCGGTGAGTCCGGTTCCGGCAAGTCCGTGACCTCCATGGCGGTCATGGGCCTGCTCGACGAGAACGCCCGCATCGACGGTTCGGTCCAGCTGCACGGCACCGAGCTGGTCGGCCGTGACGACAACTGGATGAGCAACATCCGCGGCCGCAAGGTGGCGATGGTCTTCCAGGACCCGCTGTCGGCGCTGACCCCCGTCTACACGATCGGGGACCAGATCGTCGAGGCACTGCAGATCCACAACAAGATGTCGGACGCCGACGCCCACGCCAGGGCGCTGGAGCTGCTCGGCATGGTCGGCATCCCCAATCCGGAGGTGCGCGCCAAGGCCTTCCCGCACGAGTTCTCCGGCGGCATGCGCCAGCGCGTGGTCATCGCCATGGCGATCGCCAACAATCCTGACCTGATCATCGCCGACGAGCCCACCACTGCCCTCGACGTGACCATCCAGGCCCAGGTGATCGACCTGCTGAAGGTGGCCCAGCGCGAGACGGGCGCCGCGGTCGTCATGATCACCCACGACCTGGGCGTCGTGGCGGGCATGGCCGACAAGGTGGCCGTGATGTATGCCGGGCGGATCGTCGAGGCCGGCACGGTGGACGAGATCTTCTACCGATCCCGCCACCCGTACACGATCGGCCTGCTGGGTTCGCTTCCGCGTCCGGACCAGAGCCGCGACGAGATGCTCACCCCGGTGGATGGGAACCCGCCGTCGCTGCTGAACCTGCCGCAGGGCTGCCCCTTCGCGCCCCGTTGCCCGATGGAGACCGAGCGCTGCCGGGTGCAGGAGCCGGCCTTGGCGAGCACCGACGAGCCGACACACCTGGCGGCCTGCGTGCGGACCCACGAGATCGCCGAGCAGGACCTGCACTATGCCGAAATCTACCCAATTCCGAAGAAGCGGGCCCACTCCCTGCTGGAGATCCCGCGCGAGGAACGCGAGGAGGTCCTGCGGGTCGAAGGGCTGGTCAAGACCTTCCCGTTGACCAAGGGTGCGGTCTTCAAGCGCCAGGTGGGCACGGTGCACGCGGTCGATGCCATCGATCTGGACATCCGAGCCGGTGAGACCCTGGGGCTGGTGGGGGAGTCAGGCTGCGGCAAGACCACCACCATCATGAGCATCCTGGGCCTCAAGGCGCCCGAGCAGGGCAAGGTGGTGGTACTGGGCAAGGACGTCGCCGAGCTCAACGGTGCCGGACGCAAGCTGGTTCGCGAGGACCTGCAGGTGGTCTTCCAGGACCCGATGGCCTCGCTCGACCCGCGCATGCCGATCTTCGACATCCTGGCCGAGCCGCTGAAGTACAACGGCTACCCGAAGGACAAGATCCAGGCCCGGGTGCGGGAGCTGATGTCGCTGGTGGGGCTGGAACCGGCACACGCCAACCGCTACCCGCGCAACTTCTCCGGTGGTCAGCGCCAACGCATCTGCATCGCCCGCGCCCTGGCGCTGGAGCCCAAGCTGCTGGTGCTCGACGAGCCCGTCAGCGCCCTGGACGTGTCCATCCAGGCGGGTGTGCTGAACCTGCTCGAGCAGTTGCGCTCCGAGCTGGGCCTGAGCTACCTGTTCGTCGCCCACGACCTGTCGGTGGTGCGCCACATCGCCACCCGCGTCGCGGTGATGTACCTGGGGCACATCGTGGAGATCGGCGATGTCGACGACGTCTTCGACGCCCCGCAGCACCCCTACACCGCGGCCCTGCTGTCGGCGATCCCGGTGCCCGATCCGGCCAAGGAGCGCCAGCGTGACCGGATCGTGCTGAAGGGGGACCTGCCCAGCCCGGCCAACCCGCCCGCGGGCTGCCCCTTCCACACCCGATGCCCGCGCTACCAGACGCTGGATGCCGCGAACCAGAACCGGTGCAGCCAGGAGCGGCCGGCGCTGCTGGTGCAGGGCGCAGACCAGGAAGTGGCCTGCCACTTCCCGAAGGCCCTGCAGGTCTTCTGAGTGCCGCCGGAGCCCGTAGCCGGACGTGAGCGAAGGCCGGTGCGGGATCACATGACTCG
>NZ_JBHWOO010000294.1:0-14602 GCF_043424415.1 Luteococcus sp.
CGCTCATTCCAGGCCGAGGAGCCCCTCGATCCCCTGGCTGAGGCCGGGGCGATCCCCGACGGCCCTCACCGCGGTGATGACGCCGGGCATGTAGCTGGCGCGGTTCATCGAGTCGTGGCGGATCGTCAGCGTCTCGCCGTCCTGGCCGAAGAGCACCTCCTGGTGGGCAATCAGGCCCTGGATGCGCAGGGCGTGGATGTGGATGCCGTCGACCTGGGCGCCGCGGGCACCGTCGGGGTCGATCTGGGTGGCATCCGGCACCGCCTCCAGGCCCGCCTCGCGCCGCGCCTCGGCGATCATCTGGGCCGTGGTTCCGGCCGTACCGGAGGGCGCATCGGCCTTGTTCGGGTGGTGCAGCTCGATGATCTCCACGCTCGGGTAGTAGGCGGCCGCCTGCTTGGCGAAGTGCATCATCAACACCGCACCGATGGAGAAGTTGGAGGCGATCAGCACGCCCACCTGCGGCTTCTCGGCCAGCCAGCCGCGCAACGTCTCCAGGCGCTCGGGGGTGAAGCCCGTGGTGCCCACCACCGCGTGCTTGTTGTGGTCGATGCACCAGCGCAGGTTGTCCATCACGGCATCGGGATGGGTGAAGTCCACCACAACGTCGGCCCGCTCGGCCTCGTCGTGGGGATCACCGGCGTCGACCGCGGCCACCAGCTCGAGGCCCTCGGCGCGCTGCACCGCACGGCAGACCTCGCCCCCCATTCGTCCATTCGCACCGAAGACCGCCACTCGAGTCACGCCTGCTCCTGTTCCATCCGGGCACTGCCCGGACTCGTCACCCCGGGATCCCCCCGGGCTGTTGGTTTCTCAGCCCCATTGTGGCAACAGATCCCCGACTGCGGAGCCATCTCGGCGCGCGCCGTGCCACCCACCGGCAGGCGCCACGCACAGTTCACCTCCGGTTGATCGAGGCATCTAGGCTTGTCATCGTGCAGAATCCGTCGATCACCCTGATCCCCCGCGAAGGCCTGGCACACCGCGGATGCCAGGCCGTCTGGCTTGACCGCGCAACCATCGCCGTGCCGCGCCACCTGGATGCTGGCCTGCGACACCCACCTCGCCGCCAGCGCTGGGTGCTGCTGTGGTCGCCACTGGCCTCGGTGGACTGGTCGGGGCAGACGGTCACCGGGCTGGAGGCTGACGACGTCCGCCTGGTCGAGCTGGAGGCACAGCCGGCCGGCCTGCCGGACCAGCTGCGTGCCCGGCACCGCGCGCAGGCCGTCCACCTGGCACTGCGGCTGCCGCGCGCCGCGGAGCCCCTGGTGCCCGAGATGCTCACCGGCCAGCTCCTGCTCGGCAGGGTGCTAGACGGTCGGCTGGACGTGCTCACCGGCCTCCAGCTGGGACCGGTGCTCGACGACGTGCACGCCCCCAGTGCCCGGCAACGGGAACTGGGCCCGCACGTGCACGGCGAGCGGATCCACCTGGGCCTGTGGGCCCCCACCGCCCAGCAGGTGCACCTGCTGCTGTGGCCGGCCGACGCGGGCAGTGCCCCGCCGCTGGCCACGGCCCGCCGGCGCGCGATGACCCGCACCACCGACGGCACCTGGACGGCGAGCCTGGGACGTGACTGCCTGGGCGCTCGCTACCTCTACGAGGTGCGCGTCCACAGCCCGGCCACGGGACGCATACAGACCAACCTGGTGACCGACCCCTGGTCGACGGGACTGACCGTGGACTCCCAGCGCTCGGTGCTGGTGGACCTGTCCGATCCGGCGGCGCTGCCCGGCGGGTGGGAGCGTTCCTTCGGCCCGCGGCTGCGCTCCGAGGTGGACGTGGCGGTCTACGAGCTGCACGTGCGCGACTTCTCGACGGCCGACGGGCTGGTGCCCGCGGCCCTTCGCGGGAGCTACCTGGCCTTCGCCCACGACGGCCACGGCACCCGCCACCTGGAGGCCCTCGCCCGGGCCGGCATCAACACGGTGCACCTGCTGCCCTGCTTCGACGTGGCCAGCATCCCCGAGGCCACCCCGATGCCCCAGCCCAATGATGCGGAGCTGGCCCGTCTTCGTCCCGACGACCACCGCCAGCAGCAGATGCTCGCCGCGCTGGGGGACGCCGATGCCTTCAACTGGGGCTATGACCCGTGGCACTGGGGCGTACCGGAGGGCTCCTATGCCTCCACCGTCGAGTCGGCAGACGGGGCCCGGCGCGTCGGCGAGTTCCGCGTCATGGTGCACGCGCTGCACCAGATGGGATTGCGGGTGGTGATGGACCAGGTCTTCACCCACACCGCCGCCAGCGGCCAGGACCAGCGCAGCGTGCTCGACCGGATCACCCCCGGCTACCACCACCGGCTGGACGCGATGGGCCTTCCCGAGGGCTCGACGACCGCGAACAATGTGGCCACCGAGCGGTTGATGACCGAGAAGCTGATGGTGGAGATGGTGGTGCGCTGGGCCCGCGACTACCACGTCGACGGCTTCCGCTTCGACCTGATGGGCCATTCGAGTGCCCGCAACATGGCGCGGGTGCGCCACGCCCTGGACCAGTTGACGGTCGAACGCGACGGCATCAACGGCCGCGAGGTGCACCTCTACGGCGAGGGCTGGAACTTCGGGGAGGTGGCCGACAATGCCCTGTTCACCCAGGCGACGCAGGGCCAGCTGGACGGCACCCGGATCGCCACCTTCAACGACCGGATCCGCGATGCGGTGCGCGGCGGGCGTCCCTTCGACGAGGACCCGCGCCGGCAGGGCTTCGCGACGGGCCTGGCCGGCGACCCCAACGGAAGCCGGTGGGACGTCACCGCCGCCGAGGAACTGGGCCGCTCCACCGACCTGCTGATGCTCGGCATGGCGGGGAACCTGCGCGACTACTCGCTGCGCTGCCATGACGGTTGGCGACGCCGCGGCGACCAGATCGACTACGGCGGCCGCCCGGCCGGCTATGCCGCCGAGCCCTTCGACGTCGTGAACTATGTCGATGCCCACGACAACGAGACGCTGTGGGATGCCCTCACGCTGAAGCTGCCGGCCAAGCTCCCCATGGACCAGCGGATCCGGATGAACACCCTGGCCCTGGCCACGGTGGTGTTGGGCCAGTCGCCCTTCCTGTGGCATGCCGGCGCCGACCTGCTGCGCAGCAAGTCCTTCGACCGCAACTCCTACAACTCCGGGGACTGGTTCAACCGGCTCGACTGGACTGGCGCGCACAACGGCTTCGGTCGCGGCCTGCCGCCGGCCCCCGACAACATGACCCGCTGGCCCTGGCTGCGTCCGCTGCTGGCCGATCCCACGCTGAAGCCCACGCCGGAGCAGGTGCGCGAGGCGAACCATCGCGCCCACGACCTGTTGCACGTGCGCTCCTCGACACCGCTGCTGCGGCTGGGACGCGCCGAGCTGGTGCACCAGATGGTGCACTTCCCGGTGGCCGGCACCGAGCTGGCGACCCCCGGCGCGGTGGTGATGCACGTCGACAACCGCGAACGCCTGGTCCCTGGTGTGCTCGACGGCGCCGTGGTGGTGCTCAATGCCTGCCCCGGCACGGTGCGTCAGCCAGTGCCCTCCTTGGCCGGGCTCGACCTGCGCCTGTGCCCGGCCCAGGCCGACGGCCGCGACCCGGTGACGGCCTCGGCGCGTTTCATCGACGGGGTGCTGGAGGTGCCGGGACGCACCGCGGCGGTCTTCTGGCAGCGGGCCTGAGCAGTGTCCGAGGCAACCGTGCCCGAGACAATCGCGGCCGAGACGGTGGTGCACCTTGGCTTCGGCACCGGCGACGCCCACGCACTGCTGCTCGCCCTGGCGGCGCGGGTGACCGGCCGCGACGGCTGGCGCCTGGCCCATGCCTGCGGCCGGTGTGGCAGCAGCGCCCATGGCCGCCCAGTTCTTGTGGGGCCTCCGGGGCTCCTCGGCCAGTCCAGGGCGCCGCACGTGAACCTGTCGCGGGCCGACGGGCACTGCCTGGTGGCGGTCTGCGTCGAGGCGCCGGTGGGCGTCGACCTGGAGCGGCCCGGCGCAGCCGACGGCCTGGAATCGCTGTGGGAACTGGACGACGGAGCTGACCGCACCCGCGCTTGGGTTCGCACCGAAGCGCGGCTGAAGGCCTTGGGGACGGGATTCGCCGTCCCTGCAGGGAATCGCCGAGCGTGTGGGGAAGCGGTCCAGGTCCTCGACCTCGACCTCGACTGCACGGCTGACCTCGTCCCGTGGCGCGCCGCCCTCGCGATGGCCGGCCCCCGCCGGCCGGTGCTCGCAGACGGGTTCAGTGGGCCAGGACCCAGCCTCAGCGCAGAACCGGCAGCGGCGGCAGCGCCGTCTGACCCAGCCACGCGTCGAAGAGCTTCTCCAGCTTCGCCGCGTGCTCAGGCGCCCGAGCGGTGCAGTGGACGATGAAGTCATCGGTCGTCACCACCCCGCCGGCATGCTCGGCGGTCCACGACTTCAGGATCTCGAAGAAGAGCTCATCGCCCACCTGGCAGCGCACGGCGTGCAGGGTCAGCGCGCCGCGCTTGTAGACCCAGTCGTCGAACATGTCGCGCATGCCTGGGTTGCGCAGCAGCGTGGACTGCTGCTGCCCCTTGAGTCCGGCATGGTGCAGCGCGGCCTGCTGCTGGGTGCCGACGGTGATGCCGCTGGCGGCGCGCTGCTCGGCCCACAGCCACTCGCTGTAGCAGGCGAAGCCCTCGTGCAGCCAGATGTCGGCCAGCTGCGCCGCGGTGACCGAGTTGCCGAACCACTGGTGGGCCAGCTCGTGCACGACCAGGCGCTCGTTCTCCCAGGTAGGGGTGGCGAAGTTGCGCCCGAAGGTGCTCAGCCCCTGCGCCTCCAGCGGGATCTCCAGCACGTCGTCGACCACGACGGCGCGGTACTGGTCGAAGGGATAGGGGCCGAAGAGCTCGGCCAGGTGGTCGACCATGCGACCTTGGTGCTCGAAGGCGGTTCCCGCGCCGACGGCGATCCGGCCTGGATGCACCACCTCGACCGGAACACCGGCCGGTTGCTCGTCGACGGTGTAGCGGCCGATCTGCACGGTGGCCAGGTAGGGCGACATCGGCTGGTCCATCTCGTAGACCCAGCGCGTGGTGCCGCCACTGGCCTGGTGCTCGGCCAGCGTGCCATTGCACACCACGCGGTAGCCGCTGGCGGCGCGCACCTCGATCCGGTAGGTGCCCTTGCGGGCGGCGTCGTCATTGCACGGGAACCAGCCGGGAGCGCCCTGGGGCTGCGAGGCGACGATCACGCCATCGGTGAGCTCCTCCCAGCCGGCGGCGCCATGGACTCCCGGGACGGTGGTCGGCTTTCCGGCGCAGGCGATCACCAGCTCCATCCGGTCACCTGGCTTGCGGGCCCCGGTCTCGACGACGAGCTTGTTGCGGGTCTGGCGGTGGCGGGTCCTGGCCCCGTCGACGGTCACCCGCGAAGCCTTAAGCCCCACCAGGTCGAGCTCCAGCCTGGTCAGGGGCTGGTCCACCACGACGGTGAGCCGGGCCAGCTCGTCGAGGCGGTTGGTGGTCACCTTGTAGTCCAGGCGCAGGTCAGTGTGCAGCACCCGGTACCCGTCGTCGCCATGGCCGGGAAGGTAGGGATCGGGGGCGGGCACGGTGATGCTCCTTCGGGGTTGGTGCTGCAGTGGGATGTGCGGGGCCGGTCCAGCCTAGGGCCTGGGTGCCTCGGGCTCGTCCTCCACCCACGGGCCGATCGGGTTGCCACCCCACCGGGTGCGCTCGGGCAGCGACTCGCCGCGCATCACCAGCGAGCCCGGCCCGACCGTGGCGTGCGCGCCGATGTGGGCCGCGGGCAGCACCACCGAGTTGGGGCCGAGCGTCGCACCGGCGTCCAGGGTGACCCGGTCGGTGGCCAGGATGCGGTCGTGGAAGAGATGGGTCTGCACCACGCAGCCACGGTTGACGGTGGCGCCATCGCCCAGTGCCACCAGGTCGTGCTCCGGTAGCCAGTAGGTCTCGCACCACACACCGCGTCCGATCCGGGCCCCCATCAGGCGGAAGTAGCCGTTGAGCATCGAGGTTCCGGGCACGTGGCGCAGGAACCACGGCATGGCGACGGACTCGACGAAGGCATCGGCCAGCTCGCCGCGCCAGACCGCGGCCGACCACAGCGGGTGCTCGTCGACCTTCCACCGGCCCACCAGCAGCCACTTGGCCGCGGCCGCCAGCAGCACCGCGACCCAGCCGCACAACACCAGCACCAGGCCCGATCCGGCGGCAGCCACCCACCAGCCGAAGCGCTCCACCAGCAGCGCCAGCAGCCCGACGCACAGCAGCCCGATGGCCAGGTGGGCGAGCAGCGCCAGCACCCGGCAACTCTCGACCAGGCCGCGCCGCCCCCGCAACCGGCGGCTGGGGGCGCTGGTGCGGGAGCTGTCCGAGACTTGCGCGCTGCGGCGCAACTTCTCGGGCGGCGAGCCCACCCAGGAGGCGCCCGCCTTGGCCTTCTTGCGTCGCGGCGCGGCCGAGAGCACCGCCACCAGTGAGCCCTTGGGCACCTTGCGGCCCGGCGCCGTCATGCCGGAGTTGCCGACGAAGGCGCCCTTGCCGATCTTGACCCGCTCGATGCGCAGCCAGCCTCCGCCCAGCTCGTAGCCCCCGATCAGGGTGTCATCGGCCAGGAAGGAGCCGGCACCCACCGTGGTGAGTGCGGGGATCATCAGCACCGTGGAGGCCTCGGCATCCTTGCCCACCTTGGCGCCCAGCGCCCGCAGCCACCAGGTGGTGGCCGCGCCGGCGTAGAGGGGGAAGAGCCAGGTGCGGGCCTCGTCCATCACGCGCAGCGTCGCCCACGCCTGGAAGGCCTGGCGACCCTGCACCGGGTGGTGGCCTCCCTCCAGGCCGATCCCCAGCAGCCGCACCACGACGAGCACCAGCAGCACCAGCGTCGCGTAGCCGGCCAGACCGGCCAGCGGCAGCCACAGCGCCGCGGTCGTCAGCGCGTCGCGAATCCCGGTGGTGGCGGCGACGGGACGCCACAGCACGGCCGCACCGGCCGCCATGGCCAGCACCGGCAGCGAGGAGATCGCCGCACCGGCAGTGCCGTAGATCCAGGTCCACCAGGGACGCGACGGGGGCTGCTCCTCCCACGGGCCGCGGGCCCGTCCGATCGGGACCGCAGGCGAACCCGACCAGCGCTCACCGGCCGGGACGTCGTGCAGCACCGTCGATCCGGGCGCCACCTCCGCCTCGGGCCCCAGGCGGACGCCGCCGAAGATGGTGGAGCGGGCGCCGACACGGGCGCCGGCACCCACCTCGATGCGTCCCAGGTGCACGGTCGCCCCGTCGATCCAGTGCCCACTGAGGTCCACCTCGGGCTCGATGGAGCAGGCCTCCCCCAGGGTGAGGAAACCGGTGACGGGCGGCAGGGCGTGCAGGTCCACGTGCGGTTCGACGCGGCAGCCGAGCAACCGGGCATACCAGCGCACCAGGCCGGCCCCGCCGATGGTGCCGGCACCGAAGGTGTCGACCAGGCGCTCGGCCAGCCACAGCCGCAGGTGCACCTTGCCTCCCCGCGGGTACTGCCCCGGCGTGATGCCCGCGAGCACCAGCCGTGCCGCACCGGCCGCCACCAGCAGCCGGCCCGGCGCGAAGACCAGCACCACCCACAGCAACGCCAGCAGCCACCACGGCGCCAGCGGGGCCAAGCTGGCGGGAAGCCCCCACCCGGCAAGGTCGAGCACGCGCGCACCCAGCGCGAGCCAGAAGACCCAACGGAAACCCTGCAGGGTGCGGATCCCCAACAGCGCGGCCACCTGGCCCAGCTGCGTCTTGAGCGGCACCGGGTGCACCTTCTCGTTGCGCCGCCCCGCAGGGGCCTCGAGCTGCGCCAGGCGGGTGGCGAAGGCGCCCAGCGTCTGGTGCTCGTAGACGTCGGCGACGGTTGCCGTCGGGAACTGGGTGCGGACCCGGGCGATGATCTGCGCGGCCGTCAACGAGCCGCCGCCCAGGTCGAAGAAGTCCTCCTCGGCCGAGGTGGGGCGGCTGCCCAGCACCTCCTGCCAGATACCGGCCACCCAGTTGGCGCGCTCCCCCAGCTCGGCATTGACCGTGGTGTCCTCGGGCAGCGGCCAGGGCAGCGCGTCGCGGTCGATCTTGCCGCTGGTGCGGGTGGGCAGGTCGTCGACCACCGCCAGCCTCGGCACCATGGCCGCGGGCATGTCGGCGCGCAGCCGCGCCATCGAGCTGGACCGGTCGAAGTGCTCGTCGACGGTGACATAGCCGACGATCAGCGCATTGCCCGAAGCGCTCTTGCGCACCGCCGCCGCGGCACCGACGACCCCGGGCAGCTGCAGCAGCGCGGAGTCGATCTCGCCCAGCTCGATGCGTCGCCCACCGACCTTCACCTGGTCGTCGGCACGGCCGCGAAAGACCAACCCGGCCGGGTCGTTGACCACCACGTCGCCGGAGCGATAGGCGCGCTCCCAGCCCAGGGTGGGCATCGGGGCGTACTTCTCGGCGTCCTTGGCGGGGTCCAGGTAGCGGGCCAGACCGACACCGCCGATGATCAGCTCCCCCTCCTCGCCCTCGGCCACCGGGTTGCCCTCGGCGTCCACCACGGCCAGGTTCCAGCCGTCCAGGGGCAGGCCGATGCGCACCAGCGGGCTGCCGTCGAGTTCCGCGGCGCAGGCCACGACGGTGGCCTCGGTGGGGCCATAGGTGTTCCACACCTCCCGGGTGTCGGTGGCGAAGCGGGCACCGAGCTCGGGCGGGCAGGCCTCGCCACCGACGATCAGCAGCCGCACCCGGTCCATCGCCTCAGTGGGCCACAGGCTGACCAGGGTGGGGACGGTGGACACGACGGTGATCCGGTTGGCCACCAGCCACGGCCCCAGGTCGACGCCGGACTTGACCAGGCTGCGCGGTGCCGGCACCAGGCAGGCGCCGTGGGCCCAGGCCAGCCACATCTCCTCACAGGAGGCGTCGAAGGCGACGCTCAGGCCAGCCATCACCCGGTCGCCGGGCCCGATCGACTGGCGGGGCAGGAAGATGCGGGACTCGGCATCGACGAAGGCAGCAGCACTGCGGTGGCTCACCGCCACCCCCTTGGGCTTGCCGGTGGAACCGGAGGTGAAGATCACCCAGCAGTCGTCGCCCAGCTCGGGCTCGACCAGCTCGGTGGCGGCCCGCGGCGGGGACAGGCGGCTGGTCACGACCAGGTCTGCGGTCACGACGGCTGCCACCTCGGCCTCGGAGAAGACGGTGCGGGCCCGCTCGTCGGGGTCGTCGGCATCGACCGGCACATAGGCGGCGCCGGCCTGCAGGATGCCCATGATCGCCACGTACAGGTCCGCGGTGCCCGACGGGACGCGCACGCCGACCTTGTCACCGGGGCCGATGCCCAGCTCGGCGAGCTGGGCGGCCACCACCAGGGCGGCCTGGCGGAACTCGTCGTAGGTGAGCACCTGGTTGCCTGCATCCAGCGCCGGCTGGTCACCGTGAGCCTCGACGACCTCGTCGAAGAGCTCGACCAGGGTCCGCGGCGCGGGGGCGCGGGTACCGCCCAACAGGGGGTCCAGGAGCAGGTGCTCGGGGGAATTGTCTGCACTCACTGGGGTGAGTATGCCCGGCCCAGGTGAACACCAGGCATACGTCCAGCGGCGCGCCTCAGGCCAAGGGGTCGAGGATCCGGTGCAGGAAGCTTCGGGTGCGGGGCTGTTCCGGGTCGTCGATCACTTGGGCGGGGCTGCCCTGTTCCACCAGCAGGCCACCGTCGATGAACAGCACCTGGTCTGCCACGCGTCGTGCGAAGGCGATCTCGTGGGTGACCACCAGCATGGTGCGTCCCTGCTCGGCCAACCGGCGCATCACTCCCAACACCTCGCCCACCAGTTCTAGGTCCAGGGCGCTGGTGGGTTCGTCGAAGAGCAGCAGGTCGGGCCGCTGCGCCAGTGCCCGGGCGATGCCGACCCTTTGCTGCTGGCCACCGGAGAGCTGGTGCGGGTACTTGTCGGCCTGGTCTGCCAGGCCCACCTGGGCGAGCAGGTCACGGGCGGTGGCCTCGGCCTCCGCTCGCGGCACCTTCTGCACCTGCACCGGGCCCTCGATGACATTGGCGAGCACGCTGCGGTGCCCGAACAGGTTGTGCTGTTGGAAGACCATGCCGCTGTGGCTGCGCAGGCTCGCGACCTGGCGTGCCCACTCCCCCACGGCGTGGCCGTGGCGTCCGCGTCGGAGCTGGGCAAAGTCCACCGCGTCTTGGCCGATGCGCACGCGTCCGGCATCGGGCAGGTCCAGGGCATTCAGCGAGCGCAGGATGGTCGTCTTGCCCGATCCCGACGGGCCGAGCAGCACCGTCACCTCGCCGGGGGCGATGGTGAAGTCGATGCCGCGCAGGACGTCGACGGGGCCGAAGGACTTGCGCAGCCCCGTCACCTCCACCAGGGACGCGCCTGTCGGGTTCCGTGTCGTGGTCATTGCGCCACATGCCTTCCGAGTCGCTCCTCCAACCAGGACTGCACGAAGCCCAGGGCGAGGCAGATGATCCAGTACAGGGCCGCCGCGACGCCGTAGAGCTCCAGGAAGGCGCCGCTGGGGGCGGCGGCGATCTGGGCGCGACGGAACATCTCGGTGACCAGGATGCTGGAGGCCAGGGAGGTGTCCTTGACCAGTGAGATCAGCGTGTTGGACAGCGGGGGAACCGCCACCCGCGCCGCCTGCGGCAGGATCACCCGGCGAAGTGTCAGCCCGCGGCCCATGCCGATGGTGGTGGCCGCTTCCCACTGCCCCCGCGGCACCGAGCCCATGGCCGAGCGGATGATCTCGGCGGCATAGGCGGCCACGTTGAGGCTGAAGGCGATCACCGCCGCCGGCCATGGCGACAACCGGATGCCGAGCTGCGGCAGGCCGAAGAAGACGATGAACAGCTGCACCAGCAGCGGTGTGCCGCGAAAGAGCGAGATGAACAGCCGTGCCGGCCAGTCCATCAGGCGGTTCGACGAGATCCGGGCCAGCGCGAGCACCAGTGCCAGGGCGAGACCGATGACGAAGCTGACCAGTGTCAGCGGGATCGTGGCGGTGAGGATGGAGCTCACCATCGGCCCGATGTTCTCGCGCACCACGCTCCAGGTGGACGGGGCGCTCACCTCCACGGCGAAGTAGGTGTCGTAGATGCGCTGGGCGGTGCCGTCGGCCTCCATCTCGGCGATCACCTTGTCGACGTCGGCCACGATGCCGGCCCCCTTGCGGGTGGCGAAGACGCTCTGGGACTGCTCGGTGGTGGTGGCCTTGATCTCCAGGCCCGAGTCGGGATGCAGTGTCAGGAAGTTGCGCACCGCCAGCTCGTCGTTGACCAGGACGTCGACGCGTCCTTGGCTGACCAGGTCTGCGGCCTTGTCCATCGCCTCGACGCCGACGATGGTGGCACCGGCATCCTTGGCCACCGTCGCCCAGCTGGAGGTGATGTTCTGTGCCGAGCGCAGGCCCTTGACGTCGTCCAGCGAATCGATGCGGTCGTCGTCGGCCCGGGCCAGCACGACGCCGTGGCTGGTCACATAGGGCTTGGAGAGGTCATAGCGGGCCTGCCGCTCGGGATTGACGCTCACCTGGTTGGCGATCAGGTCGACACGTCCCGCGTCGAGCCCGGCGAACATCGAGTCCCAGGGGGTCTCGACGAAGTCCACCTGCACCCCGAGGCGCCGGGCGACCTCGTTGATGTAGTCGACGTCGTAGCCGGTGAGCTTGTCACCGGTGTGGTAGCTGAAGGGCGGGTAGACGCCCTCGGTGCCCACCCGCAGGGTGTCCGGCACGGCCGCGGGTTGTACCGGGGCGGTGCGGGCCTGCGCCGCCGGTGACGCCAGGCCGCACAGGCCGGCCAGTGCCAGCAGGATGGCCAGGAGCCAGCGGACCGGGGTCCTGCGCATCGGGACCCACCAGGTCGCAGGCGTGGGGAATGAGGCTCTCACCTGCCGAAGGCTAGGACCTTGCCCCGCACGAATTCACCGGTTCCACCCTGTGGTCGGGGCAGTCCCTTGTACGATGGCGTTCCGCGCACTGGTTGGGATCGGAGGTTTTCTGCCGGTGCGTGCGACAGACAGGAAGGTGACCCTGATTCGCACACACCTTTGCCGGGAGCGCTGGCCAGCGGCCGACCCTGCCCCGCTGCTGCAGCCCGGCTGTGCCACCGTGGCCGTGCTGGACGACGAGGCAGTCGTGGCCGTCCTGCGGTGGTGGGTGGCCGACGGCATCACCTGGTTCGAGCCCTGGCCCGGCTCCCAGGACACGGCACTGTGGCCGTCGGTCGTGCTGGGTGAGGGCTCGACGCCCACCCGGGCGGAGGTCTGGTTCGACCGTCCGCGCTTGGACGGGCAGGACGAGTTGCTGGCCCGGGCGGTGCTGTCCATCGACGGCTCCATCGACTGGGAGCACCCGCCGGCTGACAGCCTCGAGGGGCTGGTCGTGCGGGAGCTCGCGCACGCCGTTGCGGGACAACTGCGTCCAGCGACGACCCCGACGCTGGCCAGTGGCGAGGTCCTGGCGCTCCCGGGCCCCGCGCTCGGAGGGCTCCACGAAGACCTGCGCCTGCGCAGCTGGCACGCACGAGTGGGAGACGCCGTCCTGCGCGCCCTGGAGTTCACCCCTATCCGCGACGAGGACGATGAAGTGGTGGCCCGACGGGCACAGGTCCACTGGGCCGATGCTCCCCGCAGCGCGCCCGGCGAGGTGGTCTGGAAGGGGGCGGGGCTGCGCTACTGGCCGGGCGGCTCCCACCCGATGGTGCACCCACCACAGGAACGCGAGCAGTGGACCGGGCTGGAGCGACTGCTGCTGGACCGGCTGGCATTGGACTGGGCATCCCAGCGCTGAACAGACCAGGCAGTCGAGCCAGGCTCAGCGCGGGTCGAGCCAGTGCTCCCGAAGCCGACGCGCGGCGGTGCGGGGCGTCGCCGCGCCGGCCATGCTCACCACCGGCACCTGGGCCAGCAGCTCACGGGCGAGATTGTTGACCTCGTCGAGCGTCACTGCGGCGTAGGCGTCGAGCACCTCGGCGATGGTGCGCCGATCGCCGGTCACCTCAGCACTGCCCAGTCGGCTCATCCGGGCCGACGGGTTCTCGTAGTGCAGGATGCTCTGGCCCACCAGTTGCCCCTTGGCGGCCTCCAGCTCGTCGGCGGTGATGCCGTGCTCACGCACCTCGGCCACGATGTCTCGCACCACCTGCATGATCTCGGCGGTGCGCTCGGGAAGCGCCTGCCAGTCGATGGTCATCAGGCCTGCATCGGTCCAGGCAGCCTCGCCGCAGTCGATGGTGTAGGCCAGTGCGCGGCGCTCCCGCACCTCCAGGAAGAGCCGCGAGCTCATGCCACCGCCCAGGGCGACGGCCAGCAGCGCCAGCGCCTCGCGGCGCGCATCGAGGGCACCGAAGGTGCCGAAGCCCAGCACCACCGAGGTCTGGGCGAGGTCATTGGAGCGCACCCGGACCGGGGAGGACACCGCGGGACGGGCGGGCTCGCGCTCGGGCGCGTGCTTCGTCGTGGCGAGCGCGCGGTCGAAGTCGGCCAGGCGACGGCACAGCTCGTCGTGGTCCACGGCGCCGACCGCTGCGACGACGATCCGGTCGCTGGTGTAGCTGCGACGCCAGTAGTCCCGCACCCGCTGGGTGCTCATCCGGCGGATGGAGGTGGACGAGCCGATCACCAGCGGTGCCAGCCGGGTGCCGGCGAACAGGGCGTCAATGGTGGCCTCGACCGCCACCTCGGAAGGGTCGTCGGCGTGCATGGCGATCTCGTCGAGGATCACTCCGCGCTCGGCCCCGACGTCGACGGGCCGCAGCAGGGAGTTTGCGAGCATGTCGCAGAAGACGTCGACCGTCGCCCCGGCCTGCTCGCTCAGCACCCTGGCGTGGAAGCAGGTGTACTCGCGGGTGGTGTAGGCATTGAGGTCGCCGCCGAAGTTCTCCACCTGCGCCGAGATCTGCTCCGCGGTCCGGGTCGGGGTGCCCTTGAAGAGCACGTGCTCCAGGAAGTGGCTGGCGCCATGCTCGCCGGGCTGCTCGTCGCGGGAGCCGGCGCCCACGAAGAAACCGACGTCGAAGGCGCGTGATCCAGGTACCTGCTCGGTCACGACGCGCAGACCGCCCGGCAGCGACGAGCGACGGACAGCAGGAGCGGAATCGGCCATCGGACCAGCCTAGCCGCGATCCCCGGTCGATCCTTCACACCGGTGGGCTGGTCTGGGGCCAGGTGTGCACCAGGACATTGGACGGCCAGCCGGACCCTGCCAGAATGGGCAGGAAATCCGTCGAGCTGCAGAGGAAAGTGGTGCCATGAGCATGGCCGGACTCCGAAGGGTGTCCCTCGTGGTCTTGGCGGCGCTGGTCTTCACGACCGCAGGCTGCTCCGTCTACGAAGCCGCGACGACGAAGCACATGGACATCGACCTGGCCCAGTTCGAGAAGAACCCTGACAAGTCCTGGCCCTACCTCGACGCAAGGATCGCCACGCAGGAGGAATGCCCAGAGGCACAGTGCATCCAGGCGGCCAGGAACCAGTGGATCACCATCCTCAAGTTCGAGTCGACCGACCAGGCCAACGCTTATGCAGCACAGTGCGACTGCGAGACCATGGACGTCCTGGCGGTTCGCTTCGATGGCAAGAAGGTTTCTCCCGAGACCCGCGCCGAGATCATGAACAGTCTCGGGCAGATCAACTT
>NZ_JBHWOO010000295.1:0-5952 GCF_043424415.1 Luteococcus sp.
GCCTGGGCATTGTCGCCCTGCGACAGGCTGATGCCGACGAGGACCAGCTGGGTGCGCAGAGTCCGCGTAAGGGCTCCCAACCGGGCGGCCGCGTTGGCCTCGCCGTCGGCCAGCGCCCATTCCTTGATGCTCTCGCTGAAGTAGTGGTGGGCCCTGACCAGACGGGATTCGGCGTACTGGGACGGGACGGGCCGCACGTCGTCCATGGCTGCCGCAAAGGCATTCCGGTCGCGATTGGTGGGCCACACCTTGAAGCGGGTCTCGTCGTCAGGCGTCTTGCCGTGGGAGTCCTCGTTGAGGATCAGGACGCGCAGATCAGCGGCATCGGAAGGGGTTCCCATCTCGTCGACGATCCGCTCGGCGGCATCAATGAGGACCTGCAACGTGGTGAGGCGCTGCTGACCATCGATGACAACGTGCTCCGTCTTGCCGAAGGTCGCACGCGGCTCGGTGACGATGGCACCCAGGAAGTGCGACGGTGCGTCGCCGTAATGTCCGGCGGCGAGGACCATCTCTGCCTGGTGCCGGATGTCGGTCCACAGCGGCGCCCATTCCTTCTCCTCACCCCACACATAGGGCCGCTGGAACATGGGCATCAGGAAGCGCACGGTCCCGGGGAAGAGGTCGATGAGCTTCACGTCTTGCGCGTGCATGGGGATCCTGCCGTCGAAGAGTGACCGTGGAGTCAATCATGCCGGGTGACATAGTTCTTGCCGTCGCAAGACACAGTCCATCCAAGAGCAAACACCCGCCGTGAGACAGGGGACCAAGACCCCCTGCCCAAGGCAGGATGGAACGACGCGACGGAGGGATTGGGATGGACGTGGCCCAGGCTGTGCTCAGGACGTGGCTCGACATTGAGCTGTTCAGCCCTCAGAGCATTCCCAAGTTGGCTGACTCACAAGCTTCGGGGCAACAGATCAGGAACTTGGTGGGGCATGAAGATCTGACGTGGCTGGATCTCCCCTCTCCCGGGCCCGGCCGAGCTTGGCGTCACCAACTCTTCTTCGGCGTCTTCCCGCTCACCGACGTCTTCACCCAACTGGACAAGATCTTCGCTCATACGGAAGAGCTCTTCGACGAACGCCCCCGCGGCGAAAGTGCCATGGCGGCACTGGTGGTTGATGGCGCCGGCGGGATCATTCCCAGCAGCACGGTACTCTCCAGCTGCGCGTGGGGTCTCGGCCATGCCCGCCGAAGCCAGAGACCGAACGCGGTGGACTTCGAAGAAGCGAACTCCCGTCTTGTCGAGGCGATGGAACAGTACTGCGAGGACGAGTTGCGACGAACGGGCGGGGAACGTCTGACAGTGAATGCTCAGCACCTTTCCCGGTTGCATGCCCTAACCGCCCAGCACGCTGGCCTCTCGGGCGATCCGCTCTCTTCGGTCATCCGCGTCGTCAGCAGGACAGTCTCAACCAAAAGAGTTCGAAACGACGATGAGGAGCAAGTTGCCGTCAGCGACTATCTCAACAGCTTCTATCTGAAGGACCTGAGCCAAGTCCTGCAGAAGACTGGCGCCCAAAGGGGCTCAGACTCTGGGAGCGCGCTCGGACGCTATCTGGCCGGACCAACTCAGACACAGCGCGTCGACCTGCGGGCTCTTGGGTGGACGCAGACCTTGGCCAATGTGGGTGCCTCTTGCATGACCCGCGGCCGCTGGCCCAGCGACCCCAGGAATTCCATGGCCCTGAGCCAGCAACTGGCCGTGAATCTGGCACTCGGGACCACGGCGCTGGCCCACCAGCCCCTCACCGCCGTCAACGGACCTCCCGGAACCGGAAAGACGACTCTTCTGCGCGACGTCCTGGCCGAACTCGTCGTACGGCGCGCGGATGCGATCGCCGCGCTTCGTCGCCCCGCGGAGGCGTTCGACTCGACGCCCTTCACGTGGGAGAGCCAGGATGGCTACCGACGCAGCGTTCTCCCACTCAGCAGCCAACTCACCGGCTTCGAAATGGTGGTGGCCTCCAACAACAACCTTGCGGTCCAGAATCTCTCGGACAACCTGCCCTTGGCGGCATCAGCTAACGGCCTACCCGACGCGACGTACTTCCCCGCGATAGCCCGTAGCCTCCAGCTCGCCTATGGGAAGAAGGAGCCACAGAAGAGCCCTTCGGAGCCTTGGGGGCTGATCGCCGGCCGATTGGGCAAGGCAGTGAACCGCAGTAATTTCAGATCCGCCCTCTGGTTCGCCAAGACCGATCCGCAAGAGCCTCTCCACCGTGAGGGACCCGCGAATCTCCAGGAGTGGCTCAAGGAGCGCCACGACAATCCACAAACACTGCCGTGGGGTGAATGCACCGCTCGCTATCGCGAGGCAGCGGCACGCGTCGACCGCCTCCTGAACGAAGCACAACGAGCCGAACAGGTTCTTGTGTCCATTGGCCCCCTACAGGCACGACACCGTCAACAGGACCAAGAACTCCAACGGACTTCGAACGTCGTGACCGAATGCCAGAACACCGTCGCCACCCAGCAGGGCCTGTGCGACGGAGCCGAGCGTGCCTTGGCTGACGCCAAGGAAGTTCGCGATGCTCATCTGCGCTTCCGCCCTGGATTCTGGGAATGGCTGAGCACCTGGGGGAAGGCCAACAAGCGCTGGGCCTTGGAGGACCAACGGCTCGCCGATGCGGTGCAAGCCGCCAGGACGGCCGCAGAGGCAGCGCAGACTGTTTTGTCCGAGGCCAGACATGAGGCAGCAGACGCCTACCGCCGGCATGACCAGATCCAAGGCCTGCTCAAGGAGACCAAGCACAACCTAGACCTGGCCTTCGAGTCGATGCGCGCCGGAGCAACACGCTGGGGTGATGCCTACCCGGACGCGTCATGGTGGGACTCCAGGATCGCTCGGGAAACCCATGCACCATGGCAGACCGAGGAGCTCAACGCCGCTCGCAACGAACTCTTCGCGGCAGCGTTGACCCTCCATCAGGACCTGTTGGCCCACACCGCGCGCACCTGGAGCAAGAACCTGCGGGCCGCCATGGACGTGGTGAGCCACCCGCCGTCTGCACTTGCCAGCGATGCGTTGACCGCCGCCTGGCAATGCATCTTCATGGTCACTCCCTTGGTGACAACAACCTTCGCCGCGGCGGGCTCCTGCTTCGCGGGCCTATCCCCCGAGGCTCTGGGTTGGTTGCTGATCGACGAGGCGGGCCAGGCAACACCCGCGTCGGCCGTGGGATCCATCTGGCGCTCACGCAACGTGATCGCCGTCGGCGATCCCCTGCAGTTGGAACCGATCAACTCACTACCCAGAGAGGCGGAGCGCTCCATCCAGGAGCACTACCAAGCCCCCGAGTGGGCTCTGCCCACCAGCACCAGCGTGCAGCAGGTCGCCGACCAGAGCATGCCCTATGGAACCGCGATCGCCCGTGATTCAGGGGACATCTGGGTTGGCGCCCCGCTCGTGGTCCACCGTCGCTGCGAAGACCCCATGTTCACCATCAGCAACACCATCGCCTACGACGGGATGATGGTGCAGGCCACAGTGCCGAAGGACTCCACGATCCCGCCCACGCGATGGGTGGACGTCGAGGCCAGTTCAGGCCAGGGACACGCCATTGCCGCCCAGATCACTCAGGCAGCAGCCGAGGTACGGACACTGCTGGACAGCGGTGTCGACCCCAGCGACATCATTGCCATCGCGCCGTTCAAGGATCTCGCCAATGCCCTGAGCCAGAGTCTGAGACGCATCTCGTCTGACATATCGGCAGGCACGGTGCACACGGCTCAGGGGCGGGAAGCTGCTGTCGTGATCTTGGTACTCGGTGGAGACAAGGCCAGACCAGGCGCACGCCAGTGGGCCGCCAGCAAACCCAACCTGTTGAACGTGGCCGCCAGCCGCGCCAAGCAGCGTCTGATCGTGATCGGAGACCGTGCGGATTGGGCGAGCCTGCCGCAATTCTCCACACTCGCAGAGCTGGTCCCGGTCACGGCACCAGAACTCTCCGTCCGTGGCCTGCCCCAGAACGAAAACCCTGCACAGTAGGCTCCACCTGTTAGCCCGGAGATTTCATGGGGGTGTCTGGATGTGAAGGAGGGAAGTGCCCGCTGACCTGCGAAGATACCGATTGCTGAGGTCGGAATCGTTGCGGGTGAAGGAGCACTTCCCAGGTGAACAAGCGTAGCCGGATGTATCCGTGTGTCCGAGTTGACCGCGCAAACGTTCCGGCGGTGGGTCAGGCGGGCGGGGTGTTGCTCACCCGAACCGTGCAGGCCTCCGGCCTGGGCCTGGTGTTGAGCCAGGCGCTCGGGCTGTGGCGCAAACCCCTCGCGAAGCATGATCCGGCCAAGGTGCTGCTGGACCTGGCCATGTCACTGGTGCTGGGCGGGGATTCCTGCCGTGACGCCGCCCTACTACGCAGCGAACCCGGAATCTATGGCCCGGTGGCCTCCGATCCCACGATCTCCCGCACCATCACCGCCCTCGCGGCCGATGTCGACCGAGTGGAGAAGGCCGTGGCGAAGGCCAGAGCAGCAGCCCGTGACCTCGTGTGGGGCCTGGCAGACGACAAAGCCCCCGGCCATGACGCGACTGCTGACAAGCCGGTCATCATCGACCTGGACGCGACCCTGGTCACCTCTCACAGTGACAAGGAGCAGGCCCGAGCGACGTTCAAGAACGGTTACGGCTTCCATCCGTTGTTGGCCTTCGTCGACCATGGCCCCGACGGGACCGGCGAACCGGTGGCGGGGCTGTTACGAGCGGGCAATGCGGGGTCGAACACCGCGTCGGATCACGAAACCGTCATCCGCTCCGCGTTGAAACAGGTGCCCGGGATCAACCCGAGCAGGCCCGGCCGCACGGTGTTGATCCGTACCGACGGGGCTGGTGGTTCCAAACAGCTTCTCGGCTTCCTCTCCAGCAAGGGGGTGTCGTACTCGATCGGCTTCACGCTGCCGATGAGCACCCCGGAGCTCTACCACCTCATCCCCGAGACCGCGTGGCAGGACGCCTACAACGCCGACGGCCAGGTCCGCGACGGCGCAGCAGTGGTGGAGTTCACCGACCTCCTCCAGAGCAAGGGATCGTTGAACGGGTATCCCTCAGGGATGCGAGTGATCGTCCGCCGGGAACGCCCCCACCCCGGCGCCCAGCTCCGCTTCGACGACGTCGACGGATACCGGCTCACTGCCTTCGTCACCAACACCCGCACCGGTCAGTTGGCTGACTTGGAGATGCGGCACCGGCGCCGCGCCCGCTGCGAGGACCGCATCCGCACCGCCAAAGACACCGGCCTGTCGAACCTGCCCTTGCAAGGCTTCAACCAGAACCGCATCTGGCTGCTCATCGTGCAACTGGCCGGCGACCTGCTCGCCTGGATGGCCATGCTCGCCCTCCAAGGCCCTGCGCGGCGATGGGAACCCAAAACCCTGCGCCACCGCCTGTTCACGATGGCCGCCACGTTGGCCCACACGGGAAGGCGCACCATCCTGCACCTCAAGCAGAACAACCCCTGGTCCACAACCATCCTCGACGGCTGGAACCGGCTCGCAGCCCTCACACCACCCTGACCACACCGCCACCCGCCCCGACGACCAGCAGTAGCCATTCGGCAGTGGAACCGACGCCCACCCGCAACGACATGCGGGAACTTGTCACACCCACATGCCAAAATCACGAGCATGAGACCGGCAACGACGCTGGACCGTTGACCAACCAGCCCTCATGAAAGATCGAGGCTAGCCAGCATCGATCACCCACTTATCAAGCAGTTGAGGATGCTCACGCACCTGGGGATCGCTCCCCCGTCACTCACGATCCTTCGAGTCAGCGCACAATAATCACGAGTAATAATCACGAGCAATAATCACTCTCCGAAGTTGGGTCCAGAACGGCTTGACCAGCGTTATCACAGGTAGTTGGGAGTTCCTCGGTTCAACAGTCCACGCTGGCTCTGGTGACTACCGTGGCCGATGCAGACTGGCGACATGGGGAAGGATGAT
>NZ_JBHWOO010000296.1:0-5749 GCF_043424415.1 Luteococcus sp.
TTCTCCCCCAGCCGCTCACGAGCGAGTGGCAGGGGTCGCGGGCGACCACGACGGACAAGCTTCGATGGGTAAGCATGATCCGTTCTGGCACCGGAGTTTCCCGCCGCGACCGCCCAAGCATGTTCTACCCCGTGCTAATTAACGCGCATGACGGAGCCATTACCACCATTGGCGATCCGCTTCCCCTCGACTCGGATAGAGCCTCATACTCAGCGCCCCAGGGAACGGTCGCAGTGTGGCCGCTCCGTGACGATGGAACGGAGGGGCGCTGGCAGGTCGGTGCTGAGACTGCACGCCTCCTGCTCATGGAAGGGTTCCTGCGTTCCGGACGCCTAAGGGGCGATAGGACGGCTATCTCGTACCTGAAGTCAGGGGAGCAGAAGAAGGTCCTGGAAGGCGCGTTTGGAGAGGTCAGTAAGGACGAGAGAGGCGTCATCAGCGTTCAGGGGCAATCTACAGTGACCGCAAGCCGAATTCCTACCACGCAGTGGGCACTAGCAGCGCACTCTGCTTCTGAGCATGGAACAAGACTCCTCAGTGGATTTTTACCTGGCCGACGATTCCCATTCCCCAAATCGCTCTACGCAGTAGAGGACTCCCTTCGCTTTTACGTGAAGGAGAAGCCGGACGCTGTCGTACTGGACTTCTTTTCCGGCTCGGGCACGACGGCTCATGCAGTGATGCGTCTGAACAAGCAGGACGGTGGGCGCCGTCAGTGCATCAGCGTGACGAACAATGAGGTGTCTGCGGAGGAGCAGGTGGGCCTGCGAATGCAGGGGCTTCGTCCCGGTGATGTGGAGTGGGAGCAGTGGGGCATCTGCGACTACGTGACCAAGCCCCGCGTGACCGCTGCGATCACCGGTAGGACTCCGACCGGGGACCCGATCAAGGGCGAGTACAAATTTACTGATGAGTTCCCCATGGCCGATGGCTTCGGGGAGAATGCGGCGTTCTTCACTCTGACCTATGAGGCGCCCCGGCAGGTGCGTCGCAACCGTGCCTTCGCCCGGGTTGCGCCGATGCTCTGGCTCAAGGCAGGCTCTCGCGGTCGCATCATCTCCAGCCTTCCGGAGCGGGGCTGGGATGTGGCTCAGGCTTACGGGGTGCTTGAGGACATGGACCACGCCCCCGAGTTCTTGGCCGCCCTGGAGGCTGACCCCCAGGTGGGGATGGCGTTCATCGTGACCGACTCCGAGGTGGCCTTCCAGTCCGTGGCCCGGCAGCTGCCTGAACACACCACCGCGGTGCGCCTGTACGAGTCCTACCTGCACAACTTCCAGATCAACCGGAGGGCCTGACCCCCATGCGTTACACCCTCAAGGACTACCAGGCCCAGGCTGTCGAGCAGGTCCTGAACCGGCTGCATCGGGCCAGGAAGAACTACCAGGACGACGGGGTCCTGTCCCAGTTCTCTCTGGCAGCGGCGACCGGGGCCGGCAAGACGGTGATGGCCGCGGCCATCATCGAGGCCCTGTTCTTCGGTTCCGACCAGTACACCGAGGACATCGCCCCCGACCCCGGGGCCACCGTGCTCTGGTTCTCCGACGACCCGGACCTGAATGATCAGTCCCGCGCCCGGATCCATGCCGCATCCTCCGAGCTCGATGGCCGGCTGCGCACCGTGGAGAACTCCTTCGCTGAGACCACCTTCGCCCCCGGCCAGGTGTACTTCCTCAATGCCCAGAAACTGCGCGAAGGAGCCCGCCTGGTGCGCGGGGCCCAGGACCCCACCAACGCCGCCACCCCGGTGATGGCCGCCCCCGACATGGCCCAGCGGACCATCTACGACGTCATCGCCAACACCGTGGCCACCCCCGGACGAACCCTGTACTTCATCCTGGACGAGGCCCACCGGGGCATGAAGACCACCAAGAAGAACGACCAGGAACGGGCCACCATCGTCCAGCGCCTGATCAACGGCACCGCCCTGGCCCCGGCTATGCCGATCGTGCTCGGGATCTCCGCCACCGTGGAACGCTTCACCCAGGCCATGGCCCATGCCACCGACCGGGACGCGCTCTCCCCCGTGCAAGTCGACCCCGCGCTCGTGCAGGCCTCCGGGCTACTCAAGGACGATGTGGTCCTCACCATCCCCGAGGAAGCCGGCGCCTTCGACACCACGCTGTTGCGCGAGGCCGTGGCCCGCACGAAGGCTTCCACCAGGGCCTGGGCCGCCTACGCCGCCGAGCAGGGCGAACCGAACCCGGTGGTGCCGCTACTGGTTGTGCAGGTCGCAGACAAACCCAGCGACGAGCACCTCTCGCGAATCCTGGATGTCATCCACCAGGAGTGGCCCCAGCTGCGGCCCCAGGACATCGCCCACGTCTTCGGCACCCACACCGACCGGCACCTGCCCGGCCAGATCGTCAACTACATCGCCCCACAGCGAGTGCAGGAAACCACGCACATCCGGGTGCTGCTGGCCATGGAGGCGATCTCCACCGGATGGGACTGCCCCAGGGCGGAGGTGCTGATGTCCTTCCGCACCTACAAGGACGCCACCTACGTCCACCAGCTGCTGGGCCGGATGGTCCGCACCCCCCTGGCCCGACGCATCCCGGGCAACGAGGTGCTCAACTCCATCGACTGCTTCCTGCCCCACTTCGACAAGACCACCTCCACCGCCATCGCCCAGACCTTGATGCGCGGACAGTCCGACATGGACGACACCACTTCCGACCCCGCCCGCGCATCCGCCCGGCGGGTGCTGTTCGACCCGGTCACCCTGACACCGAACCCGGCGGTGGGAGAAGACGTGTGGGCGGTGTTCGACGCCCTGCCCTCGATGAACATCCCCCAGGGCACCACCAAACCACTCAAGCGCCTGGACATCCTGGCCAACGCCCTCTCCCACGACGAGCTGCTGCCCGGGGCGGTCAAGACCGCCGCGCACACAATGTGCAAGCTCCTGGACGGATGCAGGGCGCAGTACTCCGAGCAGATCGCCGCGGCCCGCCAGGATGTACTCACCCTCTCGGCCCAGCGGCTGACCGGCCGGCTGGGAACCACAACCCTGAGCACCACCAGCCTGGAGCTGCTGGCCGATGACCGGGCCATCGAGGAGGCCGCTGCCGCAGCGGCCCGCACCCTCACCGGCTGGATCGCCGGGGCCTACATCGATCACATCGTCCCCGAGGACGAAGAGGAGCTCGACCTGCGCGAAGGAGACATCATCATCGCCTCCCTGGCCCGCACCTCCGAGGTCGTCGCCGATCTGGAGGCCAAGGCCGACAAGCTCGTGCAGGACTGGCTGAGCCAGTACCGCGTGCAGATCAACGGCCTGACCGATGAGCGCCAGGCAGTGTATGACCGGGTGCGGGAGATGGCCCGTCGGCCTGAACGTGTGGACCTGACCCGCCCGAAGTTGGCCCAGGCCGACCAGCAGGAGCGCCTCCCTGATGGCAGCGAGCGTCCTCTGCCGACCCGCACTCTGCATTTGATGGCCGCCGAGGACGGCACCGCACCTGTGGATCTGAACGCCTGGGAGCAGCAGGTGCTGGACTCCGAAGCCGCCGAACCCTCCTTCCGGGGCTGGTACCGCAACCCCTCCCGGGCCTCCAAGCAGTCTTTGGCGATCCCGTTCCAGGACGGCACCGGCCAGTGGCAGGCGCTACGACCGGACTTCCTCTTCTTCCACGCCAACCAGGACGGCACGATCCGCGCGGACATCGTGGACCCCCACGGCACGCACCTGGCCGACGCCTTGCCCAAGCTGCGGGGCCTGGCCGACTACGCCCAAGCACACGGGGACGCCTTCGGCCGGATCGAGGCCGTCGCTGAGATCGACGGCCAGCTGCGGGTGCTGGACATGAAGAACGACGTCGTCCAGGCCGGCGTCCACGCAGCCCAGGACGCTGAATCCCTGTACAAGGCCGCGCCCGCGTACTAAAGCAGAAACCCAGGTTGAAGCGCCCTGGGAGCATGTGGGGCGGGACGACCACCAGCACCACCGGGTCCAACGGAACTAAGCCCATCATGGGGTCCAGGGTGGTGGCCCCGACGGGAAGGCAGCCGACTACGGGGATCCAGGCTCCCTGGAACGGCGCGCGTGTGGGTGGGGGCAGGACGCCGTCGACGGTGAGGGCGTAGGGGTCTTTCGCGGTGGAGGCATTGCCCAGCACGGCGTAGGGGCCAGGCTGGCCGGCAGGGTCTGCGGGAACACCTTGGCCCGTCTGCTCCGGGTCATCCTGCAGACCGGCGGCTGTGAGGGAGTCCTCGGTCACGAGCATCGCCCCGGGCAAGTTGTCCCCGAATCGGTCACCTATTCCTGCACCAGTCCCGTCCGCCCTGGTCCGGGTGGTGGGGTCAGCGCAGGACGATGGTGCGGTTGCCGTGGAGGATGACGCGTCCTTCGCAGTGCCATCGCACGGCGTTGAACAGGGCCTTGCACTCGGTGTCGCGGCCAGCGGCCACGAGGTCCTCGGGGCCGTAGGTGTGGTCGACCTGCACGACCTGCTGGGAAATGATGGGCCCTTCGTCGAGTTGGGCGGTGACGTAATGGGCGGTGGCGCCCACGGTCTTCACCCCGCGGTCGTAGGCCTGGTGGTACGGCTTGGCCCCCTTGAAGCTGGGCAGGAACGAGTGGTGGATGTTGATCACCCGTCCCTCCATCCGGGTGGCGAGCGAGTCACTAAGCACCTGCATGTAGCGGGCCAGGACCACGAGGTCCACCTCGAAGCGCTCCACGAGCTCCAGCAGACGGGCCTCGGCCTGTGGCTTGGTGTCGGCGGTGACGGGCACGTGGTGGAAGGGGATGCCGTGCCACTCGACCAGGCGCTGGTGGTCGCGGTGGTTGGAGACCACCGCGACGATGTCTACGGGCAGCTCCCCGGTGGAGGCGCGGAAGAGCAGGTCGTTGAGGCAGTGGCCGAACTTGGAGACCATCACCAGCACGCGCCGCTTCGCCCCGTGCTCGCCCAGCTCCCAGCGCATCCCGAACCGTTCTGCGACCGGAGCGAGGTCCGCTTCCAGGGTCGCCCGGTCCAAGGCCTGCCCGGTGGTGGAGGCCACGTGCACGCGCATGAAGAAGTGCGCCAGCCGCCGGTCGTCGAACTGGGTGAGCTCCACGATTGTGCAGCCGTGCGCCAGGAGGACACCGCTGACGGCGTGCACGATCCCAGGCTTCTCGGGACAGTCGAGGGTCAGCACCAGCTCCGCGGTCGCCGGGGCGGTGTGCACAGGCTCCGGCTCTGGGCGCTGCTGCTGGTGCGGGTCAGCATTCAATGACGTTGACGGCGAGGCCACCACGGGAGGTCTCCTTGTACTTGATCTTCATGTCGTTGCCAGTCTCGCGCATGGTCTTGATGACCTGGTCGAGGGAGACCTTGTGCTCGCCGTCGCCGTGCAGGGCCATGCGCGCCGCGTTGACCGCCTTGGTGGCCCCGATGGCGTTGCGCTCGATGCACGGGATCTGCACGAGCCCACCCACCGGGTCGCAGGTCAGCCCGAGGTTGTGCTCCATACCGATCTCAGCCGCGTTCTCGACCTGTTCCGGGGTGCCGCCGAGCACCGCGCACAGGCCTGCGGCGGCCATGGAGCAGGCCGATCCCACCTCGCCCTGGCAGCCCATCTCCGCGCCCGAGATGGAGGCGTTCTCCTTGATGAGGATGCCGACGGCGGCCGCCGTCAGCAGGAACTCCACCACGCCGTCCTCGTCCGCCCCGGCGACGACCCGGGTGTAGTAGTGCAGCACGGCGGGGATGATGCCCGCTGCCCCGTTGGTCGGGGCGGTCACGATCCGCCCGAGTAG
>NZ_JBHWOO010000297.1:0-10573 GCF_043424415.1 Luteococcus sp.
CCACGGCCCAGCCCACGCCCACCTCGGGCAGCACCGTCGCCGACCTGGAAGCTGACAACGACGAGTGATCCCCTCCACGTGGACAGGACTGCTCCTAGTCTTTGTATGCCTGGTGCCGGGCATCTTCTGGGAGCTGCGTCGAGCTGCTCACCTTCCGTCGCTCAAGGAGAGTGCCCTCCTCGAGACATCCCGCATCATGCTCGCCTCATTCTGCTCGGTGGTCCCCAGCGCACTCGCGCTCGCCGCGATCGCGTGGGCCGTCACGGCCAGGCGCACCGGCAACGCGCGGGATGGCCTGGGGCTCCTGGTGTCCTGGGGCAGGATCGGACCAGTGCAGTTCAGCTTCGTATTGGTGACGGTTGTTATCAGCTGCGGTGCCGTCTATGCCTCGTCGTTCTGGAGATGGCGCCGTGTCCCGGCCAGTTTCGAGACTGGTGACATCTGGGTAAAGACGCTTGTGGCACTGGCGCCGACAACCCCCTTTCTCATGGTGGAGTTGGAGGACGGAACCGTCTGGCGCGGTCGGCTGTGGGGCTTCGACAGCGACCCAGGTGACGACCACCGGTTTCTGTCACTGGCCACACCTTTGTCGCGCAAACGGGCTAGCAGTGAACGCTTCACACCTCGCACCGACCAAGCAGCCGTCCTGCTGCCGGAATCGCGCATCGTCAGCATCCAAGTGCGCTACCCGAACCCCGACATCGACTGGGACAGAGTCAACCCAAAGACTGACCACGACGGGAAACCTTGTGCGAAGCACGGCTGACCCCGCTTCAAGGCCCAGCGGCGCAGCTTCGCCGGTCCAACAAACCTGTTACATCGAGCCCAGCGTCACCCCGCATCGGTCCACACGTTGAGCATGACCACCAAGAGGGTCAGGATCCCGCACGCGAGAGCCAGAAGCAGCAGGTCCTCGACTGCCCGCGAGAATCGTGGGAAATGGCAGGAACCAGCATGGGAAGCAACTCCGACCTTCCTCATGAGCGCCCTAGCCGGAAGATCGCACGAAACTCCCAGGGTGGGGGATTCGCAAAACCTCTCTCCGCGATTCTCGAAACTCCTCCGGGCCGTCCCACAGCCCGATTTCGGGCCCCCCGGAGGGTGCTCGCAGCTCCAATAGCCGGGCTGTCGGAGGCTCGCAACGGCCTTCCGGCCCACCCCAACGCTCCCGCCACCTGCCCGGAAGCACGACGACCAGGCCGCCCTTGTCAGGGACAGCCTGGTCGTGAGTGTGGAATTGCCGTGGAGCTGGGACGGGAAGTGCTCGCCGTCCTGGGGTCAGCCGCTTACGCGGCGACCGGTGGGGCGTTGGGCGCGTCGGCCCAGTCGTAGTCGTCCTCTTCCGAGTCCCACGTGACCACAGGGGTGACCACCTTGGGAGGCCGGGGCTTCTTCGGTTTGTCCTCGTCGCGGAGGTAGACCTCGATGGCCCGGATGTTCTCCGCACCGAGCATGAGGGCCAGCAGCAGTGACTGGGCGGCGAGCCCGCGCATGGGACGGCGGGCATGGTCGGCAATCGAGCCGCCCTGCACGTTCTTCAGCCAGCCGTTGCGGGCCTCGTTCATCGAGCGGGGGTAGGCGTAGGCGCGCTTCCACTCGTCGGACTGCCACACCAGGGACTGCGCGTACTTGGCGCTCTCCTCAACCGGGATGGTGATGCCGGACGAGTTCGTGCAGACCTTGCCGGGATGCTTGGGCAGGTTGCCCTTCTGGATCGGGGTGCGGGTCCCCTTCGAGGTGCGGGACGGTTCCTTCTTCAGGGGGCACGAGACGGTCGCACCTGCCCCGGAGGCCGGGCACTTGAACGCCTGCGAACCGTTGTCACGCGGAGCCTCCCGGGGACGCAGGAGGAAGCGCTGCCGGTACTCCAGCAGCTCCTTCCACCGGGCCTCGACGCGGGCGAACTCCTCCTTGGCCTTGGCCTCCTCGCGCTCGGCACGCCTCAGGTTGACCTGGGCCCCACGATAGGCGGCCTGCTTCTCCTCGCTCGCGCCGGAGGCGGGCTGGAGGTCCTTGATGGCCCGGGTCAGCCGCTGCCGGTTGGTGATCGCCTTGGCGACCTTGCCCTGGGCGGCGTGGTAGTCCACCGTGGCGTTCTTGTGAAGGATCGGCATGGCCGGGCAGTACCAGTTGCCGTCCACCAGCTCGGCACCAGCGAAGTGGCCCATCACGCCGTGGGTGTCGCGGCGCAGGTCGCCGACGATCTTGTAGCCCGCCGAGCGCAGCGGGATGGCCCAGTCCTCGGCCTGGGCGTGCGGATAGTAGTCACGGTCGCCGACGACGTAGCCGCGAGGCAGGTCGTGGCTCATGACGTTCGCCAGGGCCGTCATGGCGCTCTGGCGAGGCTGGCGAGCGGGCTTGTCGAGGCCCATGCCCAGCACGAGGTGGGGGAACTGCGGGTCCGGTCCCGGGTGCGCCATGAACGCCAGTTGGGCGTCGAGTGCCCACTTCGTGTCGCGGTGGCCGTCCGGCTTGTCGATCTCCTCGTGGGTGCGCGTGTACCAGCCGCCGTAGGGCTCCGAGGACACCTTGCGCTCGCTCCTGGGTCCTTCCTGCCAGCGCTCGGCCAAGGGCTTCCAGTCACTGCCGGTCGGCACCTTCTTGCGGTTCTTGCGGGCGTGCTCGACGCGGGCGGCCTCAATCGTCGCCTGACGGTTGTCGGGCCCGAAACCCGTGATGCCCTTCTTCACCAGGGGCACGTGGGTGCCGTCCACGGCAATCGTGCCGTCCCAGTTCTTCAGCACTCGCTCGGGCAGGGCCTCGACCGTGGTCCAGATGAGGGCGTTGGTGAACTCCGCGAGGCGCTGGCGGCGGCACTCCTCCAGGTCGGTGTCCCGCTTCGACAACAAGGTGGCGTACTCGCGGTAGGTGTAGCGCGAGTGGTGCTGCTCGTCCGGGTGGGGGTCAATGACGTCCAGCACTCGGCGCACGGTCCTCCACAGGCGCAGGTAGACGCCGCGCTCGCCCTTCACCCACCTGTGGTCGTTCAAGTCGACGTTCAGCGCTTCGAGGCCCGCATCGGTCAGGCGGGTCAGCACCAGGTCCCGGGCACGCACGGCGGTGAGTTCCTGGCCCTCCAGCGCCAGCACGGCCAGCAACACCAGGGCATGCTCGTCGGTGAACTGCGAGGGCCGCCCGCCCTTGGTGGGGTCGTAGCCATCCTCGGCCCGCCACTGGGCCAACTTCTCCAGCACGCCACTCGCGCGCACCCACAGGGCCGCCCTCTCGACCTGCGGGGCGTGCACGGGCACGAAGCGTCGGTCGCCCGAGTGCACTCCGGGCACGTCGAACAGGCGGGAGAGGTTGCCCTCCCCGCCCATCGACGCGCCCGTGGTGGTCATGGAGTCTCAGCGCTCCTCGTCCACGACGCGCAGGGACTCGCGCTGTGCCTTGCGGGCACGCTTGTTCGCCACCGAGAGACGCTTCTGCTCGCGCATCTCGTCACGCAGCAGGCAGCGGTACTCCTCGGTCTCGAACTCGCGGTAGTGGTAGAGCCACTTGTCGAAACTGCGCAGCGTGACCATGCCTGCCGCCTCGGCAATCACCTGGGGCGGGACACCCGCCTTGATGTGCTCCACCACCCAGGTGGCGCGCATCCGCCGCGTCATCGGCTCGACCTTGCCGCCCTTGTTGCTGCTCTGGACGAAGCGCGTCACGACGTTGGGCTTCTTGTTGGTGCGCCCCGGTGCGAATGCGAAGGCTTCCGGGTCCACCGGGCGCACGTTCGCGACCAGTTCCCGGAGCACGCCTTCCCACTCGGCCAGCACCGGAACCTCGCGCGGGTGCTCGCCCCGGACGTGGAGCAGCACGCCGTCGTCGTCCACCTCGATGTCGCTGACCTTGAGGGCAGCGACTTCCTGGGTGTAGAGCCCAGCACCGACCGTGAGGGCCAGGAGCACCAGGGCCTTGTGGCGACGCATCGCGGTCGACTGCCCGTTGGCCCAGCCGACCACCTCGGCCAGTTCCTCTGCCGAGTAGGGGTCGGGGTTCCAGGCGCTCTGGTAGGCCGTCTCGTTGGGGACGTCGGGGAACTCGGGGTTGATCGTCTTGCTGATCGACTTCAGCCGGGCGCGGTACATCTTGCGCACCTTCAGGCTGTAGTGGCCGCACTCCTGGTCGATCCACTCCCCGATCACGTCGAGGGTGAAGATGGCCGTCCGGTCGAGGTCGTAGCCTGCGAGGCGATGGGCCCAGGCCACCATCATCCCGACGATGGTGATGCGACGGCGTGCCTCGTCGCCGGAGATGGGCTGGGAGTCCAGCACGGCCTGCTGGACGAACTCGCGCACGACGAGCCAGTCGTGCAGGTCCACGTAGCGCGGCACGTAGTTCATGACGACGTGCGTGACGTCCTCAGGTCCCGCATCGGGGATGGTCTTGTCCTGGTTCATGCCAGCAGAGAACCAAGCGTTGTGGTTGACGGGCCACGGCGTCGGTGGCCTGCCGAGCAGGTAGCCGGGGGTCAGGGGAGCGGACTGCGCCTTCCCTTGCTTGTCAGCCACAGGTTGGGCCGACGCAGCGCGAGAAGGGGAGGAAAGGTTGGGTGAGGTCCGGGGGCGACGCCGCAGGGGCACCACCGGGGCAACCGGGCGCTCGCAATGACCGGCTCGTGGCCGGACCCGACAACGGGATGAGGCTCATGGCTTCGTCGCATGAGCGCGCGCAACTGAGTATCCATAGAGCTGAGGCCGTCGGACCCTCAGGTGCGACCTATCCAGTGCGCGACTGGTTGTTTTACTTTATCGGAAGCCGCCGGTGATTGTCCAGCCCTAAAGCGAAATCACTAGTGGGAACGTTGAATCAGGGTACGAGTTGGGTGCGTTCCCGGGGGCAACAATCTGCTGGTGCATCCCGTTCCCGCTCGGCAACGTCTCGAAGCGTCGCCCATTTGCCCACGTGCCCACCTTCCCCCAGTGGGTGCTACTCTAAGGTGCACGACACCTGGGAAGGGATGCCCACCATGACTTCACCCACACTCGTCAAGACCGACTCGCGATCCCGGGTCGTCCTCCCTGGGCGGCCCGACACCCCCTACCTCCTCGAAGAGTTGGAGGACGGCGTGCTGATCCTCCAGCCAGCCGTCGTCATGTCCAAGGCCCAGGCGGAGTACAACGCCGACGCAGAGCTGCGCACCCTGCTCCGCGATGCCACGGCTTCCGAAACCGTCCATCGGTCGCGGCAGCGCAGGCACTAGCCGGGCAGTGAGGCGACCTCTGTGGACGGCGCGTACTCCGCAGTAGCGGACCAGCAACTGGATGCCCTGGAAGAGAGTCCGGACGTTGATTGCTACAACGCTGTCCTGGACGTGGTCGAGGGCATCTTCGCCGACCCGTCGTTGGCCCGCCTCCACTCCCAGGGCATAAGAACTGAGGAGGGGTATACCCTCTTGGTGATCGCCGTTCCTCAGCGGCACCCTTTGGGGGTGTTCTGGCGTGACACGGACCAAGGCCCCAGGATCGAGGCCATCTTCCCCCGCCCCTAGCAACGCGCCTTGAAGCACCACGACAGCCCCTGCCATCATCACGGAGGCGGGGGCTGTTGGTTGCCCGCTGCCGTCCCGCCGACCGCCTTACAATTCGCCCCCGCCGTCTCAGCTCGGCAAGGCTGGGTCGTGGACCCAGACAGGGGCCATGAGGTCATCGAGTGTGGACCCGAAGACCTTGGACAGCACCAACCAGGTCCGCAGGTCACCCCGGTACCGACCAGCGGCGATGTTCACCAAGGTCTGCCGGGCCAAGCCCGTTGCGGCGACGAGTTGGTCGTAGGTCAGGCCCGACTCGGCCTTCGCGGTCACGAACACCTCGCGGACACGCGTCATGTCGGGCTCGGGCTGGACGGGGCTCACCCGTCCAGCCCAATGGTTTCGGCCTAGCCTACGCAGCCCAAGTCCTTGTACTATAACTTGCGAACTGCTTGCCTAGAGGAGGCACGGCCCACCAAGGGGACCGTCACTCTTTGACCGAGGGGAAGCCATGGGGAAGATCGCCAGCGCAGCAGGTTGGGCGGGTGCAACAGGAGTCGCGTGGGTAGCCAGCCAAGGAATTGAGGCACGGGCCTTCATGCAGGCAGCGCAACGCATGAACGCCCAGGTCGAGACTGACTTCAACGCCGCCCCGCAGGGATACCTGCCCGATGCCGCCCCGCTGTTCCCCCTCCAAGGTCCGCTGGTCGCGAGCAAGCCGAAGATCATGGCGAAGTGCTTCGCCACGGGCTGTGGGGCCATGTTCGCCATCGGGGCGCTCATCGGCGGTGGCGTGATACTGGCCAACCCTCCGCAAGGGGGCAGCGCGCTGGCCCAGGCCATCCTGAGCGGCATCATGACCGGACTGTTCGCCGCCATCGCCGTGGGGTGGCTCGTCGGGGCGATCCTGTAGGTCGTGTTCGGCACGAAGGAGAACGCGCGCCGCTCCGCCAACGTGGTCACCCAGCACTACAGGCAGTACTGGGCCGAACGAGTCCGGGCGCAGCACGCGCTCGCTCAAGGTGCCGACCGAGAGCAGGTGCGAGAGGAACTGTGGTCCTACCGGATCGCCACCGACCCGGACGAGGTGCTGTTCGAGATGGGCGGCCTGGCATGAGCGCGCGGAAGCCCCGGCCCAAGCCGGTCCTGACGCCCGAGGCCCGAGCCGCGATGATGGCCTTGGATACCCAGATCGCTGCCGAGGATGCCCAGGACTTCCGCCGCGAGATGCGACGGATCAAGGCCGGTCTGCCCGAGCCACCGAGACGGCCACTTCAGACCTTCGCTTCCTGGGCAGACTGCGGGGCGACGCCCACCACCATCGCGTGACCACTGGTTGATGCCGCAGCCCGGGGCTTCAGAGTCTCTGAGGGACCGCAGGGGATCACAACGCTCGAAGGAATGTCGGGCGTCCCAAGCCCTATCCTGATGCGAGCAGCGCTGAGGCTGCTCCCATCTCAGGAGGCCAGTCGTGGCGGGAGTCGCTTGGTCAACGTATCCCGGCGAAGACATCGAGCAAGCCATCGCGATGTTCATCGCCGCCGAGCACCCTCGCGCGGTCAGGATTCGACCCTCGCGTGGCGACGGCGGCATCGACATCTTGGACATGGACGAGCGAACGGTGGTCTACCAGGTCAAGGGCTTTCATCACACGTTCACCGCTAACCAGTGGGACCAAATCGAGGGCAGTATCGACCGCTTGGTGACTGATCCCCGATGGGCCACGCTCCATGTGGATGAATGGCATCTGGTGGTACCCGTGAACCCAACCCCCGAGGGGTTCGAGCGGCTGCGCAAGTACGCCACGGGACGTGGGCTGCCCGAGCCTCACTGGGATGGACTTGACCGCTGTGAACTCTGGGCTAGCGACCACCCCCGCACGGTGGACTACTTCTTCAATGGGTCCCGTGAGGAGATTCTTCGAGCAGCTGCAACTCTGATGCAGTTCCAGGGCCGCAGCGCGGATGCAGTGTCAGTACCAACTGTCGAGGAAACCACGACTCAGCTGAATACCACCGTGAAGTACCTCAACGAGCAAGACCCGTTCTACTCCTACGGCATCCACGTTCAACCTGCTGTGTGGGGTGACGAGCAGGGTCTGGGAGTGTCCGACGATCGGTGTAAGTGGCTCCATCGCCCGACAGGGCAGGAGGAGTCATGATGACCGAGACAACGATGGATGCTGTCGAGCTGGCTGACGGGTCGGCCAGACTGGACGGCGTGAGTGAACCACCACCAGAGCCCGCCGAGCTCGACAAGGCCCAGCGCGAGGCGATCGCGCAGATGGTGCGCCGGGCCAAGGACGCCGGGATCGCCCTGACCGGCCCCGACGGACTGCTGAAGGCCCTGACCGCCCAGGTCGTCGAGGCAGCCCTCGACGAAGAGATGAACGAACACCTGGGCTATGACAAGCACGACCCCGTCGGCCGCGGGTCGGGCAATTCCCGCAACGGCTCCCGGTCGAAGACGGTGATCACCGACAACGTCGGCGCGATCGAGATCCAGGTCCCCAGGGACCGCAACGGCACCTTCGAACCGCAGTTGGTGAAGAAGCGCCAACGCCGCTTGTCGGACATGGATGCCATGGTGTTGAGCTTGTTTGCGAAAGGCCTGACGACTGGGGAGATCGCCGCCCACTTCGCCGAGGTCTACGGCACGAGCGTGAGCAAGGACACGATCAGCCGGATCACCGACCGTGTCCTGGACGAGATGAATGGTTGGATGAGCCGGCCGTTGGAGCCGATCTACTCCGCCATCTTCATCGACGCGATCGTGATCAAGGTCCGCGACGGGCAGGTGCGCAACCAGCCCTACTACGCGCACGAATCGGTGTCGACCTCGACGGTCACAAGGACATTCTGGGGATCTGGCCCGGCAACGGCGACGGCGAGTCGGCGAAGTTCTGGTTCGCCTGCCTCACAGAACTCAAGAACCGGGGTGTGAAGGACGTGTTCTTCGTCGTCTGTGACGGGTTGAAGGGCCTCCCGGACAGCATCGGCAACGTGTTCGGCGAGGCGAAGGTGCAGACCTGTCTGATCCACTTGTTGCGCAACAGTTTCGGCTATGCGTCGAAGAAGCACTGGCCCGAGATCGCCGCGAACCTCAGGCCTGTCTACGAGGCTCCAAGCGTGGAGGCCGCCGAGACCGCGTTTGAGGAGTTCGCGGAGAAGTGGGGGAAGGCCTATCCGGCGATGATCCGGCTGTGGCGCAATGCCTGGACCGAGTTCGTACCGTTCCTGGACTACGACCTGGAGATCCGCAAGGTCTTGTGTTCGACGAACGCGATCGAGAGTCTCAATGCCCGGTTCCGCCGGGCGGTTCGGGCCAGGGGACATTTCCCGAACGAGCAGGCCGCGCTGAAGACGCTCTATCTGACCGTGAGATCGTTGGACCCGAAGGGAACCGGTCAGACCCGCTGGGGCATGCGCTGGAAGCCCGCGCTGAACGCGTTCGCCACCACCTTCGCTGACCGCATGCCCGCGGCCAGCACCCACCAGTAGAAACCGCCACTGACATTTAGCTTGGGAGTGGGCCTGCGAGAGGCCGGGCATCACTTACCGAGACACAATGTGATCTCTGAACAGTGGAGGGTCCTCGCAGGCCTGTGACTGGTCGAGCGGTGTCCCTGTTCGGGAACTTGGAACCACCCATCGTGGGGCGGATTCCTACTTGCAGAATGTCTGGGCCGTGGCCGCGACCACCAGCCACATCCATGGTCCGAACTACTGGAAGGACACCCGCGATGACCTGGACCTTGGGCATCGACGTCGCGTGTCGCGCCGCCCATCAAGCCACGCTCACCCACCACGGCACCACCGTGTGGCGCGGCCGCAAGTTCAGCACCTCCACCGCCGACCTTGAACGTCTGTGGCGTGACCTTGACATCAACGATCCCGCCGAGCTGACCGTGGTCATGGAACCCACCCGCAACGCCTGGATCATCCTGGCCGAATGGTTCCGTCGTCACGGCGCGAAGGTCGTGATGGTCCCCACCACCCAGTCCGCCGACCTGCGCAGGTACTACTCCAAGCACACCAAGAACGACCGCATCGACTCTGAACTACTCGCGCGTCTTCCTCTGTTGCATCCCGAAGGGCTGCGCGAATATTCCGGACAAGGCCCGGCCGATCCGCTACGCCGACTGGTCAAGCAGCGCTCCACCATGGTCAAGCGCCGCACCGCCGTCTTCGCCCGCATCGATGCGCTGGTCGAGCTCCTGGGCCCCGGTTGGTATGCCGTCCTGGGATCCGACTACGGCATCGCCGCGCTGGAGTTCCTCGCCCGCTACGCCGATCCCCACACGGTGATCCGCCTTGGCCAAGCACGGTTGGCACGCTTCCTGATCGCGCGCTCACGTGGAGCATGGCGCGAACACCATGCGGCAGCGCTCCTCGAGGCCGCCAGACAGTCCCTCGACCTCTGGCGCACGCCCGAAGGAAACGACGGGATGGACTTCGCCGAGCTGGCCGCCGACATCGCCCACGAGGCCGAACAGGCCCTCTACCTCCTGCGCCAAATCCGTCAGATCGACGAACGCATCGCCAATCTCTACGCCGAAGCTGATCCAAACCGCATCCTTGAGACTGTCCCCGGCGTCGGTCCTGTCACTGGAGCCGTGATCGCCGGGCGCATTGGCGACCCCCACCGCTTCACCTCGCTCGCCGCGATCCGCGCCTACACCGGCCTGGTCCCCATCACCAAACAGTCCGGCGTCGGCGGCCACAACTCCACCATCACCAAGGCCGGAGACCCGTTACTGCGAGAAATGCTGTTCACCGCCGCCGATGCCGCTCGTCGCAGCGACCCGCAACTCGCCGCGAAGTACCAGCGACTGATGGCCGGCGACCGGCATCACGACTCGGCAATCTGCCACATCGCGACGACCTTGGTCACCAGGATCGCCGCATGCATGCGCAGCCAGCAGCCCTACCAAATACGCGATGTCGACGGCACACCGATCACACCTGAAGAAGGCCGACGCATCGTGAAGGATCGCCACCCTTCCAAGAAGGCTAGCCGCGTGACCCCACGGCACAAGCGCACGCAAATCCCCCAAAAGCAGGAGGCGGACCAAGAGTCACAGGAGTCGCAGAGCGCTCCAACATCCCAGCC
>NZ_JBHWOO010000298.1:0-11390 GCF_043424415.1 Luteococcus sp.
AATGTGCCGCGGTAGCCACCACGGCCACCGCCGCCCTGGCGCGGCCCCTTGGCCTGTCGGCGGGGGGCGATCAGGCGCTCGTACTCGGCCTCCTCGATGGGGGCACTGTCGGGCGTGCGGGCGCCGGTCAGCTCGGAGAGCAGATCATCACCGGGGCGCACCTGCACGGGCTGCACCTTGACGCCGGCCTGGCCGGTGAGGCGAGCCATCGACTTGCGCTGGTGCGGCAGCACGATGGAGGCGACGACGCCCTTCTGGCCGGCGCGCGCGGTGCGGCCCGCACGGTGCAGGTAGTCCTTGGAGCTCATCGGCGGGTCGATCTCGAGCACCAGGGTGACGTCGTCGACGTGGATGCCGCGGGCGGCGACGTCGGTGGCCACCAGGACCGGGACGGTGCCGTCCTTGAAGGCGGCCAGGATGCGGGTGCGCGCACCCTGGGTGAGGCCACCGTGCAGCGCACCGGCCATCACGCCGGCCTGGCGCAGCTGCTCGGCGACGCGGTTGGTGCCCATCTGGGTGCGGCAGAACAGCACCGAGCGGCCCTCACGATTGGCGACGGCGGCGGTGACGCCGTTCTTGTCGTGCGGCAGCACCTGGAGCAGCACGTGCTCCATGGTGGTGACCGAGGCCTGGCCGGAGTCGACCTCATGCGTGACCGGGTCGTGCAGGTACTTTTTCACGATGCGGTCGACGGCGTGGTCGAGGGTGGCCGAGAAGAGCAGGCGCTGGCCGTCGGCCGGGACCGAGTCCATCAGGGTGGTGACGGCGGGCATGAAACCCAGGTCGGCCATGTGGTCGGCCTCGTCGAGGACGGTGACCATCACCTGGGAGAGGTCGACGGCACCCTGCTCGAGCAGGTCGATCAGGCGGCCGGGAGTGGCCACGACGATGTCGACGCCGCGCTCGAAGGCGCGCAGCTGCGGGCCGTAGCCCATGCCGCCGGCGATCAGGGTGAGGTCGAGGCGCAGGGTCTTGGCCAGCGGGGCCAGCACGTCGGCGCACTGCAGGGCCAGCTCGCGGGTCGGCACCAGCACCAGGGCGCGCGGGGCGCCACCGGCCGGGTCGGCCTGGGAGAGGCGGGTCAGCATCGGCAGGCCGAAGCCCAGCGTCTTGCCCGAACCGGTCTGGCCACGGCCGAGCACGTCGCGTCCGGTGATGGCGTCGGGGATGGTGGCGGCCTGGATCGGGAAGGGGGCGGTGATGCCCTGCTTGTCGAGGGCAGCCACCAGCATCTTCGGCACGCCCAGGGCGGCGAAGCCCTCGGCCACGTCGACGCCGGAGTCGTCGATCTCGCCGAGGTCGGTCGCCTCCCAGCTCATCTGGTCCAGGTTCTCGGCCATCGGACGGTCCTCGCGCGGGAAGTCGCGGCGACGGTCGTCGCGGCCGTGGCTGCGCTCCTCGCGGCCACGATTCTCGTCACGGCCCCAGGCCGGGCGGCGGGCGCCGCGGTCATCACGGCGCTCGTCACGCCAGGTGCGCTCGTCGGCCGGAACGTCGTCGCGGCGGGGGCGGTCGTCGAAGCGTGCGCGGGTGGAGGGGCGCTCGCCCTTCTCCCACGGCTTGCGGTCGACGCGGGGCTCCCACTTGGGGCGGGGGGCGTCGTGCACCGGGCGCGAGGCCTTGTACTCCCTGCGCGGAGCGCGATCCTCGAATTCACGGCGCGGAGCGCGATCCTCGAATTCACGGCGCGGACCACGGTCGTCGAAGTCACGGCGCGGAGCGCGATCCTCAAAAGGCTTGCGGGGGCCACGGTCGTCGAAGGACTTGCGCGGGCCACGAACGTCGAAGTCACGACGCGGACCGCGATCATCGAAGGGCTTGCGGGGACCGCGATCGTCGAAGTCACGACGCGGGCCACGCTCGTCGCGGTTGAAGCTGCGGCTGTCGCGGCGCTCGCCACGGTCATTGCCGAACTGGCCGCGGTCGACGCTGCGCGGGGCGCGGCCGCCGAAGCCGCCCTGGGCGGGGCGCTCCACGCGCTCGAAGTTGCGGCCGCGGGAGTCGGAGGTGCGGGGGGCGTCGCTGCGGTAGCTGCGCTCGGGTCGGTCCTCACCGGAGCGGTAGCCGCGCTCGACGCGGTCGTCATTGCCGCGGTAGCCGCGATCGTCACGGGCGGGGCGCTCCTCGCGGGGCTCCCACTTCTTGCGGGGATTCTTGCCCATGGCGGCGCGCTTGTCGTCGCTCCAGCGGTTCTTGCCAGGCTTGAAACCGGGGGTCTTGGCAGCCTTGCGGCCGTGCGGGGTGGGACGGGGCATGGTGGTACTCACTTCTCTGGGCGCAGGACGCCCGTTGGGGCAGCCTTCACGGCTGGTTCATCTAAGAACCGCGGCGCACCAACATGCACTATCTCTCACGCAGATTGATGGCGGCGGAACATGGCGATCAATGCCATCTGGCATCAGGCGCAGGGGGGGCGAATGTGTCGCCTCAACCAAGCTGCAACTGATTCGCTCGCGGGTGACTACCGTGCCGGTGTGGACTCCCGACACGAATCTCCCACAACGCGGTCCACACTACCAGCGATGTACAAGGGGTGACGAATCTCGCTGCCAGCTCGGCCTCAGCTTGGCATCGGACGACGGCCGGTTCCGGGCCTGGCTGGCCCAGTGCCCACTGTCGCGATGCCCAGCAGCCCCCTGGGCACGCCGAAGAGCACAGGGCACGCCGAAGAGCACAGGGCACGTCGACGCCTCACCGGGCACGTCGACGCCTCACCGGGCACGTGGCGCACCACGTGCCCAGTCACCCTCGGAAGTGCCCAGTGTCGGAAGTGCCCAGTGCCGGAAGTGCCCAGTGGATGGGCCGCTGGATGCCCCGGCGAGCAGCCGCCCAATGCCGAGCGGACAAGCCACCCGGCACCCGGTGAACACCGTGTGACGCGCCGAGTGCCCAATCGTCACCAAGGCTTCACCGCTCCCAACCCCTCTGCGTGGCAGGAGCCGGGAGGGGCGTGGTTACCATCGAGGTGTGCGAGTTGCCTTTGCTGCTGAGTCCTTCCTCCCCCAGATCAATGGCGTCACCAATTCCATCCTGCGGATGCTGGAGCACCTCCAGGCCACAGGTCACGAGGCCATGGTCCTGGCCCCCAATGACGGCGGGCGCGTCCCGCGCGAGTACGCAGGCTTCCCCGTCGTCCCGCTGGCCTCGGTCGGGCTGCCCGGCTACAGCGACGTGCGGGTCAACACCGCGCCCCGCTTCGTCATCGAGCGGGCGCTGGCCGACTTCCGCCCCGACGTGGTGCACCTGGCAGCCCCCTTCGCAGTCGGCTACAAGGCGGCGCTGAGCGCGGCCCGGTTGAACATCCCCACGGTGGGCATCTACCAGACCGAGATCGCCACCTACGCCGCCCAGTACGGTTTCCCGGCCCTCGAGCCGGTGCTGTGGTACCGGCTGCGCCAGGCCCATTCGCTGGCCACCCTGAACTTCGCCCCCTCCACCTATGCCCAACGCCAGCTGGAGGAACAGGGCATCCCGCGGGTCGGCATCTGGGCCCGCGGCGTCGACTCGGCCCGTTTCCACCCCAGCCGCCGTGACGAGTCGCTGCGTCGCCAGTGGGCGCCCGAGGGCGAGCGGATCGTCGGCTACATGGGGCGCCTGGCCGCCGAGAAGAGGGTTCAGGACCTCACCGCGATCGCCGACATCCCCGGCATCAAGCTGGTCATCGTCGGCGACGGCCCCAGCCGCCCCGAGCTGGAGGAGAAGCTGCCCGAGGCGATCTTCCTGGGCCTCAAGACCGGCGACGAGCTGCCCCGCTGCCTGGCCTCCTTCGACCTGTTCGTCCACACCGGCGAGCTGGAGACCTTTGGCCAGACGATCCAGGAGGCCAAGGCCTCCGGGCTGCCGGTGGTCGCCCCGCGTCGCGGCGGACCGATCGACCTGGTGGACCCCTCACGCACCGGCTGGCTCTACGAACCAGGCCGCCTGGACCAGCTGCGAGGCCACGTCCTGGACCTGGTGGGTGATGACTTCAAGCGTCGCGCCATGGGCAATCAGGCCCGCGAGTCGGTGGAGTACCGCACCTGGCCCCACATCTGCGAGGAGCTGGTGGGGCACTACCGCACCGCAATCCGCACCGGCGTGACCATCCCCCGCCTGACCAATTCGACCCGATAGCCCAACCGGCACAGTGCCGAGACGACGACAGGGGCCCCGCTGGCAGGCGGGGCCCCTGTCGCTGCGCCCAAGTGCTCACCAGTAGCGGGTGAACTCCCCCACCACGGATGCCACCTCGCGTCCGATCACGTCGGGCGGCCACGGCCCGATGCGACGGGCGGCGGCCATGGCCTGCACCGAGGCGCCGAGCAGGGCCGCGTCGCAGGCGGGAAGTCCGCTGGCCAGCAGGGTGGCGCAGATGCCGGCCAGCACGTCCCCGGAACCTGCCTGGGCGCTCCAGTACGGGCCAGGCACGGCCAGCAGCACCACCCCCTCGGGCTTGATGACGTACTGGGTGGCGCCCTTGAGCAGCACCACGGAGTTCCAGCGCTCGGCGGCCATCCGCCCGTGGGTCAGCGGGTCCGCCTCGACCACCTCGCGGTCGACGTTCAGCATCCGGGAGAGCTCCCCCGCATGCGGGGTGAGCAGGCAGTTCGGCGGCAGGGTGTCGGGCAGCGTCACCAAGGCGTCGGCGTCGATGACCGCCGGCACCTTGGGGCCGAGGCGGGCGGACAGACGATCGCGGTTGGCCTCGGTCTGGCCCCAGCCGGAACCGAGCAGCCAGGCCTGCACCGCCCCCTCGCCGTGGGTGACCGAGGGCAGCTGGTGGCGCACCAGGCCCGCGGCCTGCTCCGGGCCGACGAAACGGATCATCCCCGCACCGGCGTGGACGGCGCCGATGGTGCCGAGCAGGGCCGCGCCGGGGAAACGGGCCGAGCCGGTGTCGATGCCCACCACTCCGCGGCTGTACTTGTGGCTGGTGGGGCCGGGCAGCGGCCAGCGACGCACGATGTCGCTCTCACTGGCCTGCCACAGCGTCGGCTGCGGCATGGTCAGGCCGATGTCGACGACCTCGACCTCGCCGCAGGCGGTGGCGGCTGGCTTGAGCACGTGGCAGGGCTTGTGGGCGGCGAAGGTGACGGTGCGGGTGGCCCGCAGGCAGTGCTCGGGCAGCACCGCACTGTCGGTCTGCAGGCCGCTGGGGATGTCGACGGCCAGCACCGGCACCCGCAGTGTCTCGACCTCGGCGGCGAAGGTGGCCAGCACCTGGTCCAGCCCCAGCCGTCCGCTCAGCCCGTAGACGGCGTCGATCACCAGCGCGGTCTGTGGCAGCTGCCGGGCGGCCTCGATGGCGTCGATGATGGTGCAGCCGGCGGTGATGGCGGCTGCCATGCCGGCCTCGTGCACCTGTTCGGTGACGGGCCAGACGGTGACCGACAGGTCGGCCGCGGCCAGGTCGGCGGCGGCGAACAGGCCGTCGCCGCCATTGTTGCCGGCGCCGACCACCACCAGCACCGACTGGGAGCTGGCGGGGGCGTCGTCGCCGAGCATCTCCTGCGCGCTGCGGGAGACACCCTGGGCGGCGCGGCGCATCAGGTCGACTTCGGGCCGGGCGGCGAAGAAGGCCTCCTCGGCATCGCGGATCTCCTGGGCGGTGTGGACGGGGATCATCGTGCCTCACAGATGACATATGCGGTGGCCAGGCCACCGTCGTGGGAGATGGACAGGTGGATCGTGGTGATGCCGAGCTCGTCGGCCCGTGCCTGAACGGTGCCACGGAGTCGGAAGCTCGGGGCACCGTCGGCGCCGCGCAGCACTTCGCAGTCGCGCCAGACCATCCCGGCGGGTGCGCCCAGCGCCTTGGCGAGTGCCTCCTTGGCGGCCCACCGGCCAGCCTGGGAGGCGATCGGGAGCGCGGCCTCGTCCGGGCACAGCACACGTTCACGCAGGCCGGGTCGTCGCTCGCAGGCCTGCTGCCAGCGTTCGATGCTGCACAGGTCGACCCCGATTCCGATGATGGCCACGATTCACAGGCCCCGGGTGCTGGCGCGGTGGCGGGCCAGGGCGACGCCCCGGGCGGCCGCGGCGATGCTCACTGGCTCGGCGGCTTCCATGGTGCGGGCGGCGAGCACCTCGAGGAAGGCTTCCTCGGCCTCGCGATGGCGTCCGGCTGCCAGCAGGGTCCTGGCCCGGTGTTCGCGCAGGAAGGTGGTGCGGGCGCCGTCGCGGACCTCCGCGAGCAGCTGGCCGAAGGCGGCCAGTGCTTCGCCGTGCCTGCCCTGGGCGCACAGCGCGTCGGCGTGCAGGGTGCGAGTGCGGAAGTCCTGCGCTGTCCCGGTCAACAGGTCGGCGGCACGGGCGGGGTTGCCACCCCACAGGGCTTCGAGGGCCTGCGAGCAGGGGTCGTCGGCGCGGTCGGCGCGGAAGGCGTCGAGGTCGGTGATGTGCGCCCGCAGGGTCTCGGGGTGGAGTTCCCATCCGGGGCCGCTGGGCAGTGCGTCGGGCAGGTCGGGCGTGCTGGTCACGTCTTGACGATAGCCCCCGCAGACAGCCAAGGCCCCCCTAGGAGGACTCCGAGGGGGCCTTGGCGGTGGCTACCTGCTCATTGTGTGGGGCCGCAGGCGCCCCTGCTCATTCAACCGTGACGGACTTGGCCAGGTTGCGGGGCTGGTCGACGTCATTGCCCAGCTGGGTGGCCAGCTCGCAGGCGAACAGCTGCAGCGGGATGATCGACAGCAGCGGCTGCAGCAGGGTCGAGGTCCTGGCGTGACGGATGATGACGTCCGCGTAGGGCGTCACCTCGTCGTCGCCCTCCTCCACCAGGACGATGGTGCGGGCGCCACGGGCACGCACCTCCTGGATGTTGGAGACGACCTTGTCGTGCAGCTGGTCGCGGCCGCGCGGCGGGACGGCGATGAAGATCGGGATGTCCTTCTCCACCAGGGCGATGGAGCCGTGCTTCAGCTCGCCTGCGGGGAAGCCCTCGGCGTGCTTGTAGGCGATCTCCTTGAGCTTCAGCGCACCCTCGAGGGCCGAGGGGTAACCGACGTGGCGGCCGAGGAAGAGGAAGGCCGGCTCGTCCTTCAGCTCGCGGGCCAGGTCGAGGACCTGCTGGTCGTTGTCCAGCATGGCCTGGATCTTCTCGGGCATGGTGGCCAGCTCGTCGGTGACGGCCTTGATCTCGTCGCCATACTTCATGCCGCGCACCTGGGCCAGGTAGAGGCCCAGCAGGTAGCAGGCCACCACCTGGGTCAGGTAGCCCTTGGTGGAGGCGACGCCGCGCTCGGGGCCGGCGTGGGTGTAGATGACGGCATCGGACTCGCGCGGGATGGTGGCGCCGTTGGTGTTGCAGATGGCGATCACCTTGGCGTGCTGCTCACGGGCGTGGCGGATGGCCATCAGGGTGTCGGCGGTCTCGCCGGACTGGCTGATGGTGACCACGAGGGTGTTGGGGTCGATGATCGGGTCGCGGTAGCGGAACTCGCTGGCGATGTCGACCTCGCAGGGGATGCGGGTCCAGTGCTCGATGGCGTACTTGGCCACCATGCCGGCGTGGTAGGCGGTGCCGCAGGCGACGATGATGATCTTGTTGATGCGGCGCAGCTCCTCGGGCGAGATGCGCACCTCGTCCAGGGTCAACTGGCCGTCGGCGTCGTAGCGGCCCAGCAGGGTGTCGGCGACGGCCTGCGGCTGCTCGTAGATCTCCTTGCGCATGAACCAGTCGTAACCGCCCTTCTCGGCGGCGGCGATGTCCCAGTCGATGTGGTAGGGCTTGACGGCGGTGGCCTCGGTGCCGTCGAAGTTGGTGATCGTGACGCTGTCGCGGGTGATCTCGACGACCTGGTCCTGGCCGAGCTCGATGGCTTCGCGGGTGAACTCGAGGAAGGCGGCGACGTCGGAGCCGAGGAAGTTCTCGCCCTCGCCGACGCCGACCACCAGGGGGCTGTCGTGACGCGCGGCGACGACCACGTCGGGATTCTGGGCGTCGATGGCCACCAGGGTGAAGGCACCCTGCAGCCGGTTGGCGACATCGTGCATGGCCTGGGTGATGGGGGTGCCGGCGTCGATGATCTTGCCGAGCAGCTGGGCGGCGGCCTCGGTGTCGGTCTCGCTCTTGAAGTCGACGCCCTGGGCCTCCAGCTCGGCGCGCAGCTCGGCGAAGTTCTCGATGATGCCGTTGTGCACCAGCGCGACGCGGCCGGACTGGCTCACGTGCGGGTGGGCGTTCTGGTCGGTGGGTCCGCCGTGGGTGGCCCAGCGGGTGTGGCCGATGCCGTGGTTGCTCTCCGGCAGCGGGTTGCCCAGGATCTCGTCGTCCAGGTTGGTGATCTTGCCCGACTTCTTGCGGTAGGAGATGACCCCATTGGACTCGACGGCGATCCCGGCAGAGTCATAGCCTCGGTACTCGAGGCGACGCAGCCCCTCGACGACAACGGTCTGGGCGCTTCGCGGCCCGATATATCCGACAATTCCACACATGGCAAGAAGCGTACAAAACTCATGAGCGATACGCGAATGACGCGCTGGGCACGGGCTGTGGGATGGACACCCGCCGCGCCCACGTGTGAGTCTTTCCGGGGAGGAGGCGCCGGCCAGGACGCGGCGTACATCGATCGTGACGCACGAGAGCAGCAAGACCAAGGCTTCCGAGACAACTCGTCAGGCCGATGTGGACGAACCGGACGGGCCTTGGGTCCAGCTGGACCGCCAGTCATGGGCGGACCTCGCCGACCACACCGACATCGACCTGGACCAACCGACCCTGGACCGGTTGCGTGGCCTCGGTGACCCCACCGACCGTGCCGAGGTCGAGGCCGTCTACGTCCCCCTGACGCAGCTGATCCACCTGCACATGCGCCACACCGGCCACCTGTACCGCGCCAGCTATGCCTTCCTGGGCCTGGACGTGCGCCGCACCCCCTTCGTGATCGGCATCGCCGGGAGCGTGGCCGTCGGCAAGTCCACCACGGCCCGTCTGCTGCAGGAGCTGCTCTCGCGCTCCCCCGGCCGGCCGCGCGTGGAGCTGGTGACCACCGACGGTTTCCTCTATCCCAATGCGGAGCTGGAGGCACGCGGGATCCTCGACCGCAAAGGCTTCCCGGAGAGCTATGACCGTCGGGCGCTGGTCCGCTTCGTCACCGACGTGAAGTCCGGCAAGCCCGAGGTGGAGGCACCGGTCTACTCCCACATGACCTATGACGTCACCGACGAGAAGGTCGTGGTGCACCGCCCCGACATCCTCATTGTCGAGGGCCTCAACGTGCTGCAGCCGGCCCGCAAGCGCTCGGACGGCACCAGTGGCCTGGCGGTGAGCGACTTCTTCGACTTCAGCGTCTACGTCGATGCCTCCGAGCAGGACATCCGTTCCTGGTACCTGAGCCGCTTCCTGCAGCTGCGCAAGACCGCCTTCAGCGACCCCCGCAGCTTCTTCAAGCGCTACGCGACGATGTCGGATGACGAGGCGATCGCCTTCGCCAACACGATCTGGGACGACATCAACGGCCCCAACCTGCGCGCCAATGTTGCCCCCACCCGTCCTCGTGCCACCGTGATCCTGCGCAAGGGTGCCAACCACGAGATCGACGAGGTCTTCATCCGCAAGATCTGAGCACCGCCCCGGGCCATCCGGGATTCCTCTCCCGCCGCCCCCCAGGGGCACCACTGTCCCAGTCGTCCCCCCGCCGCCAGATGGCCGCACTGGCATTGGCGACGGCGGCACAGCCGAAACTCGGGACGCTGGGCGGTGCAGCCACCCGCGCAGGTCCGTCGCGCCGTGCCAGCGCGGCTGCAGGCCGCTCGATCACCATCGGCTCCGTGCGCTGCGTCGGTACCTGTGCCCCGACCGGCCTGCAGGCGGGTTTCGGCTCCTACCGCGTGCACGGAACCACCACCCTGCAGGTCCCGGTGCTGCACACCGGGTGGGTCACCCTCACCGCCCAGATGGCCGATGGCTCGACTCGTTCGACCGGCTGGTCGCAGAGCGTCGCCGCCCGGCGGTGGTGATGTCTGCCTCGAGCTTCACGGCATCGTCGATGAAGGGCACGCCCGTCTCCGGACGGGTCAGCACGGGCATGGCCGGGCGCACGGTGCGCCTGGCGGTCTGGGCCTGGTTCCCGCGCGAGAGGACCTCGCGCTGGTCCTACGCCCACCCCGTCACCACCGGCCGTGACGGCACCTTCAGCACCGTGCTGTCCTTCGACCATGGCTTCATCGGCAAGCGCACCTGGCGGGTGGAGAGCAACTACGCCAGCATCCCAATGCCTTGTTCTCCACCAGCACGAACGAGTACAAGGCGGCCAGGATGGACTTCACCACCGGCCCGGTGACCGCCGCCGTGGTCCCGCACACCTACCGGTCCGGATGCCCCGTGGGGCCCTCGCAGCTGACCCGGATCAGCATGAACCACTTCGGCTTCGACGGCCGCATGCACGCCGGGCACATGATCGTGCGCACCACCGAGGTGCAGCGCTTCCGCAATGTCTACACCGCCGCCTTCACCTCCCACTTCCCGATGCGGGTGATGAAGGACCCCAGCCCCTACCGAACCGACGACAACTCCGTGGCCGCGGACAACAACTACGCCTTCTTCTGCCGCCAGGTGAACGGCAACCCTATGTGATGAGCCCGCACAGCTATGGTCGTGCCGTCGACGTGAACCCCTACCGCAAGCCCAATGGCGTCTGGTCTCCCCCGAACGGGCTGCCCTATGTCGACCGCTCGAAGCGCCGTCCCGGGATGCTGTTCAGCGACTCCGCCATGACCAAGGCCTTCATCGCCAATGACTTCACGTGGCTCTCGGGCTTCGACTGGCAGCACTTCCAGGTGCGCTGACGTGAACCGCTCACCTCGCACTGTCGCCGGCCGGGTGCTGCTCGGAGTGGCGCTGGCGCTGGCGGGCTGCTCCGACCCCGCCACCACGACCTCTGCGGCCACGACCATCCCGGCGGCGACGGCGTCCTCGTCGCCAAACAGCGCGAACGCCCAGCCGTCGCGCCCGTCGGTGGCGCCAACCGGGTCGGCAGCCGTCCCCGAGGCCACCACCGTCCGGACCAGCCCGGCACCCAGCACGGCCGGGGAGCTCTCCGCGGCCGACTTCCCCAGCCAGATCCTGCGCTGGAGGCCGGTGGCCGGGGAGGGCGACGAGGACACCTACCAACCCAATGGCACCTGGGTGCACGCCCTCGACCCGCAGGAGACCGCCACCAACCTGCAGCTGCAGGCCTGTGGCGAGGCCAAGCGGCTGCCGGTGCCAGGCGCCGTGCTGGCCTCCGACTACAAGGACCCGTCGGGGGCCAGGGCCATCGGACAGCTGCTCTCCTTCGACTCACCGGCCACCGCCCGCAGCTTCGCGCAGAACTACCGCGCCAATGTGGAGACCTGCCGCACCCCTGGCGGCCTGTTCACCGCGACGGTGGTCTCGACCGATCCCTTCACGGCCCGTCGCGTGCTGGTCACCG
>NZ_JBHWOO010000299.1:0-2626 GCF_043424415.1 Luteococcus sp.
CCACGGCAGCATCGCCCGCATCGAACTGCCTGCCTCCGAGATCGGACGCCTCGCCGACGACCAGTTGCGCTCCCAGCTGATCGCCGACGTGCGCGAGGCAGGCTTCGCCCACGTCACCGTCGACCTCGCCGCAATCCAGTCTGGCGCCTTCACGATGCAGATCCTCAGCAGAGGGGGGACCACCCCCCTCGAACCCCCCGCGCGGCGTGCCGGGTCGGATGCTGCGACTTCGGCGCAGCCGGGTGCAGGGACGCCGCAGGTTCGCCAGCGAGGGGGGACGGCCGGCCATGACTGAGTCCGATCCGCTGGACGGCATCGCGAACCTCGACCTGGGGCGCGCCCGCCGACGCGGCTACCCAGAGGCCGTCTACTGCGAGGGCAAGACCACCGAACAGGTGCGGGCCATCGCCCGTCGCTTCGGTCACGCCGGGGGCCCCGAGGCGGGCGCCGTGCTCTTCACACGCGCCACGGCCGAACACGCCCAGGCCGTGCTGGCCGAACTCCCCGACGCGGCCCACGACGAACTGGCCGGCTTGCTGGCCTGGCCCCGAACCCCTCCCGAACCGACCGGCGAGCTGGTGGTGGTGGCCTGCGCCGGAACCTCCGACCTGCCCGTGGCGCGGGAGGCTGCGATGACCGCGCAGTACCTGGGACGCCGCACCGAACTGGTGGTCGACGTGGGCATCGCCGGCCTGCACAGAACCCTGGCCCGGCTCGACCTGCTACGCAGTGCCGGCTGCATCGTCGTGGTGGCAGGGATGGACGGCGCCCTGCCCGGCCTGGTCGCCGGGCTCGTGGAGGTACCGGTGGTGGCGGTGCCCACCTCCGTGGGCTATGGCGCCGCCTTCAACGGCCTGGCCCCCCTGCTGACGATGCTCAACGCCTGCGCTCCCGGCGTCGGCGTGGTCAACATCGACAACGGCTACGGTGGCGCCCACTTGGCCGCCCAGATCACCGCACCCCGATCACCACGGCCCGCTGCCGAACGGGGCTGACCGTTCAGCGGCGGCCACAGTCGTGCTGGTGCCTGCGTCCGTCGCGGTTGTCACCCTCACAGGACTGGGTGGGCAGCATGGCGGGCCGGTCGTCGACCTTCCGGCGTGGCGTCACCGGAACCAGGCTCGGCTCCACGGCGGTGGGCCGCATGCTGCTCGGGCGCGGCGCGGTGGAGGGATGCCCCGTGGGTTTCGGACTGCTGGGCCGTATCGAGGGCAAGGGCTCGGTCGACGGCGGGGGCACGACGCTCGCGGTGGGCCAGCCGACGGGCGGGGTGGAGCGTCCGGGCATCGGCGTCGGGTCGTCCAGCGGCATGGTGTGCGTGGTGGGTGCCTTCCACGTGGGCGTCGGCGGCGGTGTCCACGATCGGTGGGCGCGTGGCAGACCCACGCTCGTGCGGGTGGGCGAGGGAACCGGGCGGCTGGTGGCCGGCGCCGCGGCCGTCGAGCGGGCCGTGGGCGCCGGTGCCGTGCGCTGGGGCGCGGGGGGCGCCGGGGCTGTGGACGTCACCGAGGCAGTTGGCTGCGGGGTGGCCGAGCGCTGGGCGGCCGGGCTGCCCTCCCTCGTCGGCTGGGGCTTCGGGCGTGCCGGAGTGCTGGGCGTGGGGGAGCTCGCAGTCGGCGATGCTGCAGGATCGGGCTGGCTGACCTGGCCCTGGGGCGCAACCGTGTTCACGATGGCCGAAGTGGCCACTGCGGCCAGAAAGAGGATGGAACCGCTCTTCGCGACGCTCATGGGGTGCTGCCAGTGCTGCGGTTCATTGCTCTCCACCTCCGAATCGGCCATCAGGGAAGGGGAATGGCCGGTTTGGTCCAACGATATCTGAATCCTGAACAAGTCCTGAAGGGATCGCCGGGCGTCTGGAAGATCTGCCAGAACTGCGCGGGGGTCCGGGCGCACGTGCCCGGACCCCCGTCAGGTGTGGCGGGGGAAGCCCCCGCAACGACCTCAGCCCAGCTGGGCGAGTGCCTCGTTGAAGGTGGCCGAGGGACGCATCACGTCGCTGGTCAGCTTCTCGTCGGGGCGGTAGTAGCCACCGATCTCGACGGCCTTGCCCTGCACGGACAGCAGCTCCTCGCTGATCTTCTGCTCGTCGGCGGTGAGCTTCTCCGAGATCGGCTTGAAGGCGGCCGCCAGCTCGGCGTCCTCGGTCTGCTCGGCCAGCTCCTGAGCCCAGTACAGGGCCAGGTAGAAGTGCGAGCCACGGTTGTCGATCTGACCCACCTTGCGGGCGGGGGACTTGCCCTCGCCCAGCAGCTTCTCGGTGGCGGCGTCCAGTGCGGAAGCCAGCACCTCGGCGCGCTTGTTGCCGTCGGTGGTCGACAGGTGGCGCAGGCTCTCGGCCAGGGCCAGGAACTCACCCAGGGAGTCCCAGCGCAGGTAGTTCTCCTCCACCAGCTGCTGCACGTGCTTGGGGGCGGAGCCGCCGGCGCCGGTCTCGAACAGGCCGCCACCGTTCATCAGCGGCACCACCGAGAGCATCTTGGCGCTGGTGCCCAGCTCCAGGATCGGGAACAGGTCGGTGTTGTAGTCGCGCAGCACGTTGCCGGTCACCGAGATGGTGTCCTCACCCTTGCGGATGCGGTCGATGGAGAACTTGGTGGCCTCCACCGGGCTCATGATCTGGATG
>NZ_JBHWOO010000300.1:0-3791 GCF_043424415.1 Luteococcus sp.
CTAGCGCATATGCCTGCTATGCACGTGAGTCGCCTTGCAGAGCTTCGATGGGAGTGCCAGCCCGCCTGTCGGGTAGGTGGTTTGAGGGGCTTCAGTCGACCCCGAGCCTCATGACCGTAGGAGTACTGCGACGGCACGGACGGGACGGGTCGACACCGTCGTCAACCCCTTCGAAGCCAGGCGTTATCAAGGCATGCGCGCATGAAGTCCTCGACCATATCGGCCACCTGGTGGTTGAACAGGAATGGGACGTAGCCGTGATCTTCGCCGGGCACCCAGACGAACTCCACAAGATGCCCCGCTACGCGCGGGGCACGAAAGTGCCGCCAACTGCGCTCGAAAGGAACAATACGGTCCTTGGCGCCGGGAACCAGCAGCTGATGACAGCTGAAGATCGTTCGGAACCTGGTGAAGGAGGGCTCGCGGCGACCGGCAGGTTGGAAACGTCGGTCAAGTTGCGCCCCCGGAGCAACCACCCCGGAACGTCAGTCATTTCGTGTTCGATGGTGATCAACCTGGTGCGGATACTCAGTCGATAAGGCCATTGAAGTCGAGGTAGCTCTTGACTATGTCGGACTCATTCACCTGATTTCCGCGACTGCTGTGGAGTATCAGCACGGTGTAGCCACTGGACGGTTCTCCCGCCAGGACGGTTTATTCGTGATCGATACAGAACTAAGCATGATGCTCGGCCAATCACCACGTAGTCGACAGGGCGTCCTCGACATGCGCGGAGAATGGGGCGCCGTTGCTGGATAGATATTCGACCAAGGCGATCACGCAGCCTCAGCGCGCGAAGCCGGTCCAAGAGTCCACGCGGTTACCCATGTCTTACCGCCCCCACCTGGAGCCCTAGATGCACACGACACAGGGCAGGCGCTCCACAGTGAGGTTTTCTCATCAGGGCTGCCTGTAGAACATCGGCAGTGATGCTCTGGCAAGGGGTGATGGTCGACTGGGGTGGGTGCATGCGGGTCGGGTGGTGCAGGATCGGTTTCTGCCAAGACACCCATCGTCCACCAGAATCCGAGCCCGCATGCTGTCCTATCGTGCCACCCTTGACCTTCCCGAGACCATCGTGCGCCGCATCGCAGCGTGGCTGTCGGCCCACCGACGTCGACATGACCGGCGTCCCTGGCAACGAGCCGCCACCTGCTGGACCCAAGCGATCCTGCTCTGCCGCTGGATGTGTGATGCGACCCCCATCCACCGCTTGGCGCGTGACCATGGCCTGTCGCAGGCCACCTGCTACCGCTACCTCCACGAGGCATTGGACGTGGTCGCTGAGCGCGCACCCGACCTCCACGAGGTCCTCGACGCCCAACATGCCCACGGCGCGGCGTTCCTCTGCCTCGACGGCACCCTGATTGCCACCACCGCCGTCCACACCCCTGCCGGACAAGGGAAAACCACCGATGCCTGGTACTCAGGAAAACACCACCGTCACGGCGGCAACGTCCAAGTCCTCACCGACAGCTCCGGTTTCCCGATCTGGACCTCGCCAGTGTCCCCGGGCTCGACCCACGACCTCACCGCCGCCCGACAACACGTCCTCCCCGCGCTCTACCCAGCCGCAGCCCAAGGCCTGAAGACACTCACAGACAAGGGCTACCAAGGAGCAGGGATCGGCATCTGCCACCCCATCAAGGGCCACCACCTGGCACCCGACACCCTCGCCCGCAACCGACTCATCACCCAACTCCGCGCCCCAGCCGAACGAGCCAACGCCATCCTCAAACACTTCAAGGCCCTCCAGAAGGTCACCCTCGACCCCTGGCGCATCACCGCCATCGTCCGCTCAGCCCCCGTGATCGCCACCCACACACGAGGAACCTGGTGAGAAAACCTCAGTCTGCCAAGAGTCCAGTGGATCAAGGACCTGGGTGTGGACGTTGAGCGCTTCCCCCGGGTCCCCAACGGCAACCACAGTTTCGAGCAGCTCTTGATCGAGATTCGGGCTGAAATCCTCCGGCACGCTGGTGAACAAACCGCACCACTCCGTGAACGCGCACTTGCGGCTGGTGAGGCCGTGTATCACCGTGAGGTGGGCGACTCCGGAGGCGGGAAAGACACTTTCGACGGCGGCTCGCCCACCCCGTGCACCCACAGTGGCAAACCGGGTAAGTTCGTCCCCTTCGGCAAAGCTCCCAAGGCTTCAAAGGGAATGCAGGCGCTGTACACCAACTTCGAGGACTCCATGCTGATGCACTGTTCGAAGTACCCCAACTGCGGCATGTATGCGGTCGATGCCTCGCGGGGCAAGACGGATCGTGGAGCGTCCTAGGAGGAGCCGAGGGAAAGCGCGGACGAGACGTCCACGCTGCGATCTGACAGGTTGAGCCAGGCTGGTGAATCACGGCATCACCACTTTGGTTCGGGTGCGCACTGCGTTGGATTGGCGGTTCACGGCACCACTATCCGGTGCTCGTCCGCAGCCCAGAAGTACGGAACCTTCGCTGTCTCAGACGCCGCCATGGACGCCCTGCGCGTCGCTGGGGTGACCGATCTGAGAGCCAGTCGGCTGTAGGAAACCCTTCGTTGTGCTTGAGCTGCCAGCATCGTTGCGGACGGCGATCCCCCTAGTCGGAGTAGCGACGGGGGAAACTTATGGAGGGGGCGGGGGAACGACGCAGCGCGGGAACGTCGACGCTTCTTGTGAAGTGAGTTTCGAGAACTCCCCAAGGTCCGGCAATGGCGTCGATTGACTACAAGGACACCGCGGCTCGAATCCTCGAGCTCGTTGGTGGCGAGAAGAATGTGGCGAGTGCGACGCACTGTGCCACGCGGCTGCGGCTCAAGCTGCGCGACGAGTCCCTGGCGGACGACAAGGCCGTCGAGAAGGTGCCCGGCGTCATCACCGTGATGAAGGCCGGCGGCCAGTACCAAGTGGTGGTGGGCAACAACGTCCCCAAGGTCTACGCCGCCCTCGGCGAGATGACCAAGCTCACCGGCGACACGGCCGCCGAGGAGGACACCGACCCCAAGGGCAACCTGCTCAACCAGTTCATCCAGCTGATCAGCTCGATCTTCCTGCCGGTGCTGTGGCCGCTGTCGGGTGCGGGCCTGTTCAAGGCCGGACTGGCCGCCGCGACCACCTTCAAGTGGATCAGCACCACCAGCACCACCTACATCATCCTGAACGCGGCCGCCGATGCGCTGTTCAACTTCCTGCCGATCTTCCTGGCCGTCACCGCCGCGAAGCGCTTCAAGGCCAACCAGTTCACCGCCATGGCGATCGCCGGCGCGCTGGTCTACCCGACGATCATCGCGCTCAACGTGCCGGGGCAGAAGGTCGAGTTCTTCGGCATCCCGGTGGTGATGATGAGCTACGTCAGCTCCGTGCTGCCCATCGTGATCGGCGTGTGGCTGCAGAGCTACCTGGAGCGTGGCCTCAACCGCGTCCTGCCCGACTGGCTGCGCAACTTCATGACCCCGCTGCTGACGATCGCCATCATGGTGCCGCTGATCCTCATCACCGTCGGCCCGGTCACCACCATTGCCGCCCAGGGCGTCTCGACGGGCGTCAACTGGCTCTTCGCCACTGCCCCGTGGGCGGCCGGTGTCGTGATGGGTGGCCGGTGGCAGGTCTTCGTGCTCTTCGGCCTGCACTGGGGCCTGGTGCCGATCATGCTCAACGATCTCTCCACCCCGGGCTACACCCTGCTCGGCGGCCCGATCCCGCCCGCCGTGCTCGCCCAGGCCGCCGCCGCGCTGGCCGTGGCCCTGCGCACCCGCAGCGCCAAGCGTCGTGACATCGCCACCGCCGGTTCGCTGTCGGGCTTCGTCGCCGG
>NZ_JBHWOO010000301.1:0-2924 GCF_043424415.1 Luteococcus sp.
CAGCATCACCGGGTACTTGCCGCCCAGGCCCTGGGCGTCGAGCTCGGCGAGGTTGTCCTTCATCACCATGGTGGACTTCACCAGCAGGCCGCTCATGCCGATCGCGTCGGCCTGGTGCTTCTCGGCTGCCTCGACGATCGCGCTGATTGGCTGCTTGATGCCCAGGTTCACCACGGAGTAGCCGTTGTTGCTCACGATGATGTCGACGAGGTTCTTGCCGATGTCGTGCACATCGCCCTTGACCGTCGCCAGCACGATGGTGCCCTTGCCCTTGCGGCCCTGGCCGGAACCGCTCGGATCGTCGTCCTCGACCTTCTCCATGTGGGGTTCGAGGTGGGCCACCGCGGTCTTCATCACCTCGGCAGACTGCAGCACGAAGGGCAGCTGCATCTGGCCCGACCCGAACAGCTCACCGACCACCTTCATGCCGGCCAGCAGGTCCTCGTTGATGATGTCGAGGGCCTTCTTGGTCTGCATGGCCTCGTCGAGGTCGGCCTCCAGGCCCTTGGCCTCGCCGTCGATGATGCGCCGCTGCAGGCGCTCGGCCAGCGGCAGCGCCGCCAGCTCGGCGGCCCGCGAGGCGCGCATGTCTGCCGCCTTGACGCCCTCGAAGAGCTGCAGGAACTTCTGCAGCGGGTCGTAGGCGGGCTGGTCGTCGGTGGCGGGCCGGCGACGGTCGTGAACCAGGTCGAGCGCGACCTCGCGCTGCTGTTCGGGGATGCGGTCCATCGGCATGATCTTCGCCGCGTGCACGATCGCCGAGTCGAGCCCGGCCTGGACGCACTCGTGCAGGAAGACCGAGTTGAGTACGATGCGGGCGGCCGGGTTGAGCCCGAAGGAGATGTTGGACACGCCCAGCGTGGTGCGCACGCCGGGGTAGCGGCGCTTCAGCTCGCGGATCGCCTCGATGGTCTCGATGCCGTCGCGGCGGGTCTCCTCCTGGCCGGTGGCGATCGGGAAGGTGAGGCAGTCGACGAGGATGTCGCCGACCTCCATGCCCCAGTTCTGGGTGAGGTCGTCGATGAGGCGGCTGGCGACGCGCACCTTCCACTCGGCGGTGCGTGCCTGGCCCTCCTCGTCGATGGTCAGCGCGACGACCGCAGCGCCGTGTTCCCGCACGACGGGCATGATGCGGGCGTAGCGGCTGGTGGGTCCGTCACCGTCCTCGAAGTTCACCGAGTTGATGACGCAGCGCCCGGCCAGGGTCTCCAGTCCGGCCTCGATCACCTCGGGTTCGGTGGAGTCGAGCACGATCGGCAGGGTGACGGCGGTGGTGAAGCGGCTGGCCAGGGCACGCATGTCGGCAGCGCCGTCGCGTCCCACGTAGTCGGTGCACAGGTCGAGCAGGTGGGCGCCGTCGCGGACCTGGGCCTTGGCGATCTCGACGCACTCGTCGATGTTGCCGGCGAGCATCGCCTCGCGGAAGGCCTTGGAGCCGTTGGCATTGGTGCGCTCGCCGATCGACAGGTAGCTGGCGTCCTGGGCGAAGGGCACCTCGCTGTAGAGCGAGCTGGCGCCGGTGACGTGCTCCGGGCTGCGCGGTGCGACCTCGCGTCCACCGACGGTCTCGGCGAGCAGCTTGATGTGCTCGGGCGTGGTGCCGCAGCACCCGCCGACGACCGCCAGGCCGTAGTCGGTGGCGTAGCGCTCCAGTGCGGTGGCCAGGCCCTCGGCGTCCAGCGGGTACTCGGCACCATTGGGGCCGAGCACCGGCAGGCCGGCATTGGGCATGCAGCCCACCCCGGCGCGGCTGTGCTTGGCCAGGTGACGCAGGTGCTCGCTCATCTCGGCCGGTCCGGTGGCGCAGTTCATGCCGATCACGTCGATGCCCAGCGGTTCCAGTGCGGTCAGGGCGGCGCCGATCTCGCTGCCCAGCAGCATGGTGCCGGTGGTCTCGACGGTGATGTTGACCAGGATCGGCAGGTCGACTCCGGCCGCGGCACGGGCGCGCTTGGCGGCGATGACGGCCGCCTTGGCCTGCAGCAGGTCCTGGCAGGTCTCGATCTGCACGGCGTCGATGCCGCCGGCGATCATGGCCGAGACCTGGCGCTGGTAGGCGTCGCGGACGGCGGCGAAGGTGACGTGGCCGAGCGTCGGCAGCTTGGTGCCCGGGCCGACCGAGCCAAGGACGAAGCGCGGCTTCTCGTCGGTGCTGAACTCGTCGGCGACGCGGCGCGCGATGCGGGCACTGGCCTCGGCCAGCTCCTCGATCCGGTCGGTGATGCCGTACTCGCCCAGCGCGGCCAGGTTGGTGCCGAAGGTGTTGGTCTCCACCATGTCGGCGCCGGCCTCGAAGTAGGCGCGGTGGATCGACTCGATGACGTCGGGGCGGGTGATGCTGAGCACCTCGTTGCAGCCCTCGAGGTTCTCGAAGTCGTCCATGGTCAGGTCGACGGCCTGCAGCATCGTGCCCATCGCCCCATCGGCGACGAGCACACGACGGTTCAACAGGTCACGAAGGGAGGTAGTCATGGGGTCAAGCCTAGGGTGATGTGACCAAATTCACCGCCCAGCACCGATGCGTGGACAGGATCTGCAGCCAGCCCCGGAACGTCGCCAGTCACGCCCTGCGGGGTGGGAGTGTCACGCTGTGGGTGGAAAGGCCTGCTCGGACCGTGACTGAGAGCATGGTCAGCGGTCACGATGGAGCCATGAAGAAGCTGCTGAAGACCATCGCCTCCCTGAGCGCCGCCAAGCGCGGCGGCCTGTTCGCCTTCGTGAGCGTCGACCTCGCGGCCCGTGTCGCCGCGATCCGCGATGCCCTCAAGCGTGACGACGACGAGATCCGCGGCCCCAAGCTGGCCTGGATCGCCGCCCTGGCCATCGTGAACTCCGGCGGCGTGCTGCCGCTGGTCTACCGCAAGGTGGGCGTCACCACGAAGTGACCCCACTCCACCCCTGACACGGATCGGCCCGCTGAGAAG
>NZ_JBHWOO010000302.1:0-7261 GCF_043424415.1 Luteococcus sp.
GGGGGAGTGCCGGTGGAGGTGGCGCCCAGCAGGGTCTTGGCGAGCACCGAGAGCAGGCCCATCGTCATGAAGACCGGTTGCAGTGTGGCCTGGAAGGGGCGCTGTTCCCACCGGGCCAGACGCGAGTAGACCACCATCACCACCGAGCCCAGCAGACCAGCACGCCGGCCCGTCGCCAGTCGACGTCACGCCGCACCGCCAGCATGATGAGGAAGCCCGAGACGGTGGTGGTGGCATTGGTGACCAGCACGCCTTGGGCCGAGCCCAGCAAGAGCGCCAGCACCGGCGCGCAGACCAACCCCACGCCCGTGCCGGACAGTCGTTGCAGGACGGTGCCCACCAGGATGGCGCAGGCGGCCACGAGCCAGACGGTCATGGACCCATCGTGACAGGACGGGGGGAGACCAGTGGGGCGCTCGCCGGGAATGGTTGAAGGCCCCGGTCTGGTGACCGGGGCCTTCAACTTCGTGGGGTGAGTAACGGGACTTGAACCCGCGACCACCTGGACCACAACCAGGTGCTCTACCAACTGAGCGATCCCCACCATGAGGTTGGAACCGGAGCTCCGAACTGCTGGATCAGCCTAGCGTCAAATGATGCCAGTGTGAAATCGGGATGTCTCAGGCCGTCAGATCGGCGGGACGGGCACCGGTCAGGATGCCCTGGTGCTTGCGCGCGATCGCCTTCGCCTCACTGGTCGAGGGGCCCGGCGCGGGAACGAAGACGGCCTCGCGGTAGTAGCGCAGCTCCTCGATGGACTCCTGGATGTCGGCCAGCGCGCGGTGGTTCCCGCTTTTGGCAGGCGACTGGTAGTAGGCGCGGGGGAACCAGCGACGGCTCAGTTCCTTGATGCTGGAGACATCCACGTTGCGGTAGTGCACCCAGCCCTCCAGCTCGGCCATGTCGCGGGCCAGGAAGGCGCGGTCGGTGCCTATGGTGTTGCCGGCCAGCGGGGCCTTTCGCGCAGCCGGCGCGTGGGTGCGCACATAGTCGAGCACCTGCTTCTCGGCCTCGGCCATCGTGGTGCCCGAGGCAAGTTCGTCGAGCAGCCCCGACTTGGTGTGCATCTCCCGCACGAAGTCGCCCATCTGGGCCAGCGCCTCGTCGGAGGGTTTGATCAGGACGTCAACGCCTTCGCCCTGCACGTTGAGCTCGGAGTCGGTCACCAGGGCCGCCACCTCGATCAGCGCATCATTGGCCAAGTCGAGCCCGGTCATCTCACAATCGATCCACACCATCATGTCGTTCACCCGTCCACCCTACGCTGCCCTCCGCGCCGGGCCGCTAGCATGGACCCGGCCAGCCCCAGTAGCTCAGCGGATAGAGCAGCAGCCTTCTAATCTGTCGGTCGCAGGTTCGATTCCTGCCTGGGGCGCCATTTGACCGCCGTACAGGATGGATGCATGGAGCAGATCGCGCGAACCGCCTGGACCCTGGGTGGACAGCTGGCCCCCGACGCCCAGGTGGCTCCCGAGCGGCGTGCCCGGGCCCTGTCCGGCCTGCCCGCCCGCCCGGGGCCCCGCCGGCACTGGCTGCGACGGCTCGCCACGAGCTGGCTCACCTGGTTCAGCCTGGCCTTGTTCGTCGCCTACGGTGCCGGACTGTGGTCGGTCTGGCGGATGCTCTCGGCCGACCAGGTGACCCCCGAGGGCACCATCCCCGGCCTGGACTGGCCCACCATCAAGCAGTGCGCCCGCTACGCCGCACCCACCGCACTGGTCTGGTCGCTGGCCTTCATCCTGCTCGACCGGCTGCGGCCGCTGCGGCCGCTGTGGTGGCTGCTGGCCTTCGGCTGGGGCTCGTGCATGTCCATCTGGTTCAGCATCCACGTCAACTCGTGGGTCTCCACCCTGCTCAACGTCTCCGCGAGCCCCGGCGACCCGGCCGCCCAAGCCAGGCCCGCCGTCTTCGCCGCCCCCTTTGTCGAGGAGGCATCCAAGGCCACGATCATCTTCCTGGTGGCGGTCCTGGTGCGCTACCGGGTCGTCTCGGTGCTTCAGTCCGTCTGCCTCGCGGGACTGGCGGCGGTGGGCTTCGCCTTCACCGAGAACATCGTCTACTACGCCCGCGCCATGGTCTACGGCTCGGTCACCATCGGCACCGGCGACGTCGAGGAGGCCGTGCAGCAACTGGTCTTCCTGCGTGGCGTGATCACCAGCTACGGCCACCCGCTGTTCACCATGTTCACCGGCATCGGCATGGTGCTGGGGCTGCGCACCCGCAGCAAGCTGGTGCGCGTGCTGGCACCCCTGACCGGCTTCGTGCTGGCCGCCCTGGGGCACATGTTCTTCAACGGCATGAGCTCACTCAGCCAGGACTCGATGACCTCGCTGGTGATCCGCTTCGTCCTCGTGGTCGGCTTCATGCTGCTCTTCCTGCTGCGCCAGCTGTTCAAGGAGCTCAAGCGGATCCGCACCCGCCTGGAGGACTACCAGCGCCTCGGCTGGCTGGCCCCCGGGCTGGCCGAGACCTATGGCAGCGCCCGCTCCCGCAGCTGGCTGCTGGTCGTCGCGGCCCGCCGCGGCTGGCGCTGCCTGCGCGACACCCTGTCCATGATGCGCGCCGCCACTGAGCTGGCCTATCTGCGCGATGCGATGGTGCGGGGGATCGTCGATGCCGCCGGCCAGGAGCGCGAGGCCGAGCTGCTCACCCAGATCGCAGCACTGCGGCCCGTCGCCCTGCACCAGGCCAATGGCCTGCGCCTCGACCTGCCCTGGCACCGCCTCGCCGTCTGGCGCCGTCGCCGGGCCAGGCAACTTGGCGCCCACGGGTGAGCCCACGCAGGGGAAACCCTCAACCACCGGGGAGCCTGACCCTCCACTTCATGCCAAGGTGGTGCAGTGATCTGCGGGGCACGCCCTGCATCCAGCCGAAAGGAAACCGGTGAGCAGTCAACTCCTGGCCCAGTCCCTGACCGAGCTGCGCGAGTCCCTCGCGCCCGTCAGGCTTCCCCTCGCTCTTCCCCAGGCCATCGAGCAGGCCCGGGCCGCCCGGGAGATGTCGACCCAGCTCGACGACTACGTGCTGCCCCGCCTGGCCACCATCGAGGCCCCGCTGCTGGCCGTGGTCGGCGGCTCCACCGGCGCAGGCAAGTCGACGCTGGTCAACTCGCTGGTCGGACGAGTCGTCACCACCCCCGGCGTGATCCGCCCCACCACCAAGTCCCCAGTGCTGATCTGCCACCCCGACGACGTGCGCTGGTTCGCCGACGAGCGGATCCTGCCCGGCCTGGTGCGTTCGCGCGCCAGCTCCCAGGACTCCAACAGCCTGCAGGTGGTCGACGAGCCCACCATTCCCCGCGGCCTGGCCATCCTGGACGCCCCCGACGTCGACTCCGTCGTCGAGCAGAACCGCCAGCTGGCCGCCCAGCTGCTGCAGGCCGCCGACCTGTGGGTCTTCGTGACCTCCGCCGCCCGCTATGCCGACGCCGTCCCGTGGGACTTCCTGAAGCAGGCCGTCGACCGCAGCGCCGCCGTGGCCGTCGTGCTGGACCGCATCCCGCCAGCCGCCATGAACCAGGTGCCGCCGCACCTGGGCCGGCTGATGACCGAGCGTGGACTGGCCGACTCGCCCCTGTTCGCCGTCCCCGAGACCGAGACGACCAGCGAGGGCCTGCTGCCCGACGCCGCCGTCTCCCCGATCCGCACCTGGCTGGCCACGCTGGCCGCCGACCAGGCCAGCCGCCAGCGCGTGGTCATGCAGACCCTGGACGGCGCCATCGGCTCGCTGCTCACCCGGGCCCCGGCCGTCGCCGATGCCATCGATGCCCAGGCCGACGCGCTGGAGAGCCTGCGCAGTGACGCCGCCGCGAGTTATGCCGAGGCCGTGCGTGCTGTGAGCGTGCAGTCGGCCGACGGCACCCTGCTGCGCGGCGAGGTGATGGCCCGCTGGCAGGAGTTCGTCGGCACCGGCGAGTTCATGAAGACCGTCGAGCACCGCATCTCGTGGCTGCGCGACCGGGCCGTCAGCGCCTTCAAGGGCACGCCCCCTGAGGCGGACAACGTGAAGGTGGCCGTCGAGTCCGGCCTGGAGGCCCTGGTGCTGGAGCAGGGCGAGGCCGCCGCCGAACGCGCCGAGGCTGCCTGGCGCGCCACCCCCTTCGGTCGCGACGTGCTGCGCGCCAACACCGGCGTGGACCTCGCGCGCACCTCGCCCGGCTTCCAGGCCGAGGTCTCGCGCGCCATCCGCGAATGGCAGGGCGACGTGATGGAGCTGGTACAGGAGGTGGGCATGGGCAAGCGCACCCAGGCCCGTTACCTGGCGCTGGGTGTCAACGGCGTCTCGGTGGCGCTGATGGTCTACGTCTTCGCCCACACCGCCGGCCTGTCCGGCGCCGAGGTCGGCATCGCCGGCGGATCGGCCGTGCTGTCGCAGAAGCTGCTGGAGGCCGTCTTCGGTGACGATGCGGTGCGCCGCCTCGCCGAGCAGGCCAAGCAGCACCTGGATGCCCGCATCGAAGGCGTGATGGCCCAGGAGATGCAGCGTTTCGACGACGCGCTGCGCGGCATGGTCTCCGACCGTGACCAGGCCGTGCGCATCCGCGAGGCCGTCGAGGCGGTCACCTTCGCCCGCCACCAGGACGAGGACGTGATGGCCGTCGACGCAGCCCTGCAGCCGCAGGAGATTGCCGCGGCCGGCAGCGACCAGACCGTCGACCGCTCCGACGACGCCGAGCGTGAGGTCGGCCACCAGGAGCGACCCGAGCTGGAGGCGCCGCGCGCCGACCGCAACCCGATCCAGATCAACACCGTCACTGGTCTCGATGATGCCGAGGTCGTCGAGGCCGAGATCGTCACCGACCGACAGGACCTGCGCTGATGGCACGCCGCAATCCCGACCGCTCCACCGTCGCCACTCGGGTGGTGGCCCTGTCCGAGACCGTCGAGCTGTCCGACGGCCGCATCGAGCCCGAGCTGCTGGAACGGGCCCGCAGCATCGTCGGTCACACCGACCAGCGGATGGCCTTCAGCGGTGACCTCACCGTCGTCGCGCTGGCTGGCGCCACCGGCTCGGGCAAGTCGTCCACCTTCAACGCCCTGTCGGGCACCCAGCTGGCCGTCCCCGGCGTCACCCGCCCCACCACCAGCAAGGCGATGGCCGCCTGCTGGGGCCGCGAGGTGCCCAATGACCTGCTCGACTGGCTGCAGGTGCCCACCCGGCATGTCGTCAGCGGGGGAGACCCCGCCCTCGACGGGCTGGTCCTGCTCGACCTGCCCGACCACGACTCCACCGAGCGCGCCCACCGCGACGAGGTGGACCGCCTGGTGCAGCTGGTCGACATGTTCATCTGGGTGGTCGACCCGCAGAAGTATGCCGACGCCGCCCTGCACGACCGCTACCTCAAGCCGATGGCCGACCACGCCGACGTGATGCTCGTCGTGCTCAACCAGGCCGACCGCCTGCCGGCCGGCCAGCTCGAACCGACCATGCGCGACCTGCGCAATCTGCTGGACTCCGAGGGCCTGGGCAAGGCGCGCATCGCCGCGATCAGCGCCACCACGGGGATGGGCGTCGACGAGCTGCGCGCCCAGCTCAAGAAGGCCGTCCAGGACAAGCAGATGGCCGCCAAGCGGCTGGAGGCCGACGTCATCCTTGTGGCCCGCGAGCTGCAGGTAGAAATAGGTCATGCCGAGCCGACCGAGATCGGCAAGTCCCGCGAGTCCCAGCTGAACAAGGCCCTGGGCGAGGCCGCGGGTGTGGGTGTGGTGAGCGAGGCGGTGCTGAAGGCCACCCGCCACCGTGGCACCCTGGCCACCGGCTGGCCGGCGATCAGCTGGGTGAAGCGTCTTCGTCCCGACCCGCTCAAGCGCCTGCACCTGGATGCCATCAGCAGTCGCACCGGCAAGGCCGGCAAGTCCGACTCGCTGGAGCCCGTGCGCGTGCAGCGCACCGGTATCAACAGCGGGCAGCGCGGCTTCAACGGCGTCCAGCAGGCCCGCGTCGACTCGGCGGTGCGCTCGCTGGCCGACGAGGCCTCCGCCGGGTTGCCGCGCGGCTGGCAGGACGCAGTGCGCCGTGCCTCGCGCCGTGACGAGGACAAGCTGGCCGACGAGCTCGACCAGGCCGTGGCCACCACCGACCTGGCGATGGACCGTGGCAGGGGCTGGTGGAAGATCTTCCAGGTGCTGCAGTGGATCCTGATCACCGCCGTGGTGATCGGCGCCGGCTGGCTGGCGCTGCGGATGGCGCTGATGTACTTCGGCTTCCCGCCGCTCTCGCTCGGCCCGACCTATCGCGGTTTCGCCACGCCCACGCTGATGGTGATCGGCGGCGTCGCGGCAGGCCTGCTGCTGGCCGCCATCAGCCGGGTGCTGGTGGAGTTCGCCGCCAAGCGCAAGGCCGAGCGCGCCACCCGCGTGCTGGAGAAGGCAATCGGCGAGGTCTCCCGGCAGCGGATCATCGACCCGGTCAACAGCGAGCTGCGCCGTTACGAGCAGGCGCGGGACCAGGTGGCGCGGGCTCTCTGACTCACCGGCCCGGCACCCGGAAGACGGTGGCCAGGAAGTGCACGCTGACCTCGAGTTCGTTGAGGCCGGCGAGACGCTCTTGGCCCTCGCGCGGGGTGTTCCACCGGTAGGGCGTCATGCCCCAGACCTCGTGCAACTCTTGGGCACTGGCCAGGTGGACGGTGTCGGTGAACCGGCGCCGCTCCACCACCTCCAGCTCCTCGGTGAGCCGCACCAGCTCGTCGTGGGGGCGGTAGTGCGGGTACAGCACCTGGCGCAGCTCGGCCAGGTGTGAGTCGCCGGGGGAGACCACCAGGATCCGTGACCCGGGCCGGGTGACGCGGGCGAACTCGGCCTCGTGCAGCGGCGCCATGATGCTGGCCAGCAGGTCGACTTTGCCGTCGAGCACCGGCATGTCGATCACCGAGGCGACGGCCGTCAGCACCGACGGGGCGCGTCGGGCGGCCAGCTGCATCGCGGGACGGGAGATGTCGAAGGCCATCGTGGGTGCCTCACCGGTCTCCAGCGCATCGGCCATGGCCGCGGTGAAGGTCCCCTCGCCGCAGCCGACGTCGAGCAGTGACGCGACGGGCTCGTCGGCGTGCAGGTCGGTGACCAGCTGCCGCACGCCGTCGGCCAGGACCCGGTAGTGCCCGCGGTCGAGGAAGCGGCGGCGGTCGGCCACCATCTCCCTGTCGTCGCCGATCACCTCCTTGCGCGCCTTGCCGGGGCGCAGCAGGTTGGTGAAACCCTGCTTGGCGCGGTCGAAGCGGTGACCCCGTTCGCAGACCAGCTCCCGGGCCTCGACCGCCAGC